>CBDVES010000001.1:0-24839 GCA_965373065.1 uncultured archaeon
ATACTGAAATCATCTTATCTGCTCCTTTATGATTTTTTGGGAAAAAATTATTGCGAAAAAGTCTTTGATTTTTTTGTCCTCGGTTCATTTATAACCTCCAATAATAAACACATATTTATCTTCACTTGAGTAAATATTATCAAAATAAACCTTATTAAAAAAAGAATAAGAATACCCTGCACCCTCCCTGATTCTCACAGTAACAATATTGTCCTGAATTAAAACAACTTTTTTAAAATCAAAATTTTCTTTTTTAGCTTTTTCATAGACCTTTGCCATATTAAGTTCAATTATCATTCCAGGTTTAGCAGAATCAATCAGCAACGCAATCTGTTTTGCATATTTCTCCTCTAAAACCCCTGCGCCCCCCATTTTTGAAAACAAAAACAAAGTCAGAATAGTCAAGAAAATCAAAGTCAGTGCAATAAACAAAACATTCTCTACTAAAATATTTCCTCTTTTTTTCATAAAATCAAAAAAGAAATCTAATTAATAAAATTATGCTTTTGTTATATCAAAAATACCACATTCGGTTTTATCTTTTACTTCGCTTGATTTAACAAAATAAGAACAAATGTATTCACCTTTTTTCATCCCAGTTATAATTGAATACTTGCTATTAGTATAAATTTTGTCTTCTTCTTTTGTAACATCAATATTCTTCATAGAATAATCTGATTGAAATTGCGCAATAGTATTTACATCATAAAGATACCTCAAATAAGTTTGCGTTTTATCTTTTGGCTTAACTAAAAAATTGTAAAATTCATTATAAGTTATTTCCTCAAATTTTTCTTGAATCTTGCTATCAAATTTTACAACAGAACAAATAGCACAGTGATAATCAGACCAAAAAATAATTTTCTCTTTAATTGCACTCCAAGAACTTCCATAATCAATTTTCCCCTCGCCAAACATCCACCAGCAATCAGCCATCTCATCTGCTATTGATTTCATTATTTGATTTTTAATTTTCTCATTTTTTTCATCTTCATCCTTTGCCTTAGGATTCATATCAATATCTTTGGTTATTGTTGGATTAATTCCCTCGCACTCTCCTCCCCCGGAAATACAAACATAATTAGTTTTGCAATCCAATGCCCCTTCTAAAACAGATTTAGATTTCATAAGAACAGAATTATGGCATATCTCTTTATCAGTTGTCTCTCCCAAATTCAACCTAAAAATTAAAAACAAAATTACTGAAAAACTTGCTATTAAAATAATTAATCCAACTATCTGCTGTGTTGTTAATTCTCCATTTTTATTTTTCATCCCATTACTCCAACTTTTTTTAACATAAAATACAATCCTGCCAAAGCCACTCCAAAAAACACAATCCATATTAAATACTTTATTAAAGTGTCTAAATTCATTTTTTTGTTATTTTTCCATCTTTAATTTCTAAATTTAATGGAGGCTCTTCTATTTTAATTGGTCCTTGAGAACCTTGCGAAACAACAACCATCTGTTCTTTTGGTTTAGAACAAACCCAACCATCACATTCTTCTGCAAAAGATTGTATCTTTGTATGGGAAGTAACTAAATCTTTTATTGTAGAAAAAACACCAGGATTCCCACAAATACACAAACAATTATCCCAATTTAAATTCTCACAATACAAAGGTTTTTCATTTCCATGTGGCCAAGACATAAGCCAATAACCTTCAGGATTATAAATCTCAACACTCTTTCTTCCATCATTTATCTCATCAACTAAATGTTGCAATGAAGCTTTTGCCAACTCTAAATCTTTAGAATCTTGATTTGCCATCCACAACGAAACTAAAAAATAAACCAAAAAACCTATTGCTATAAAAGCCAGTACAATTTTCAAAGTTTCTTCAGCCAACAACATTGCTTTTTTATCCATATAAACTTAAAATCAAATCTGATTCTCCTCCAGGCATATTATTAAAAAAATCTATTATATAATCTTTAAAGAAAAATCCAACTCCCACAACCACCACCACAACTACAAGAATCCCCAAAATAATTTTTATCAGTTGTCCTGTTGTAAGTTCCATTATCCGCTAAATAAATTTTTAATTGAATCAACCAAAGACACTCCCTTGTCTTTAAGTACAAAAATAGAAACCATCACAACCGCAAGAATCGCAACTGCTATCAGCAACCAAGGAAGATAATCTGAAATAATCCCTCTTTTTTTCATAAAAGTAAAAAAGAAATCTAATTAATAAATGTTTAGTATAATAATCTTTAAATATACAATTCTCCAAAAAAAATATGGGAAAATTATTGAGCGGATTGGGAAGCAACTTGATTGGAATCGCCACAAGTCTTGCCATAATTGGGGGAGGAATTTATTATTCTTTAACAAAAGAAGACAATATTGGAGAAGCATTCAAAAGACCTTCTCATTCCATAGAATTACTTAATCAAATTTATCATGTCCCATTAAGAAGTGAATTTAAAAAAAAGTTTTTAGAAAACTTAAAATTAACTGTAGAAATTGATAAAGAAAAAGACATCTTGTATTTTGGGAACTACACCCAAAATTATAACAGAAAAGATTGGGGAAAAGAAAACATACCTGTCCATAAGAAACATACTAGCATAAATCATGTTTATTCAAAAACTTTTATATTGCATCCTCCAGAAGTTAAAATTTCAAAACAAGAGCAAAAAGCATATTTGGTTCCTGCATATGGATGGGACGATAATCTAAAACCTTACGAAAAACACAAAGAAGCACAAATGGTGATTGAAGGTGGAGAAGAAATAATGGACTGGACGCTCTCAAAAATTCCAATACCTTTTTTTAAAGAATTTATTGAACAAGGACTAAAAAATGCCACTAAAAAAGAAAAAAGACATTATCAAGAATTGTTTAGAAAAATAAAACAAGGATACACTGCAACAATAATCCCTTCCCAAATTCCAAATAAAATTATAGGGTATACAGAAACTGCAAGAGAATCAAAAATTTCTTTAGAAACAAATAATCTTAAAGAAAATGCTGAAATATATCTCTGGGCAAAAATAGCATTAGGCAATCCTTCAAAAGCTCCTCATGGTTCTCTTCCAAACAAATATGGAGAACTGGAAAATATTGTTGTTGAATTTAGGTTGCATAGTGATAAAACAAAAAAAATAATAAAACAAACAAAATCTGAGTTAGAAAAATATTTTTTTACTGATAAAGAATTAGAAATAGGAAATATAAGATTATCAACCATGGATGAATTAAAAGGAAATTCTGCATTTCCAACAATGAAAAAAAATCCCCATTTAATAATTCGTGAAGAATTAATTGAAAAAGAATTAGAAAAACTAAAAGAAACACCAAATAACAAAGGGTATTTGGGATTTGGGTGGGCATTTTATAATTTTAAAGACAGAGAAACAAAATGGGGAGGGTGGGATATAATTTTTAGTTTTACTAAATTTGATTCCCTTGAAAATTTAAAAAATCATATTAGTACAAATAGAGGTTATGAAAAAGGGTTAGGATGGACAGAATTAGAAAACCCAATACTTTTATCAGGAACTACTGGAATCTCCCCAATAGTGAATAAAAACCTAAATAATAAAAACCTTACAACATGGATTGATTCATTATTACATTATCAAAAAAGATTGAAAACAGAACCATTAACAAACAATGAATCCCTTAAAGGAAAAAAATATATCCAAATTCTAAAAAATACAAGAAAAGACATAATTGAAGGGAAAATTAATCCTTATAGAAATTAACCCCCTAACTACAAACCACTTAACACAATTGAGGTCAAAACAAACAATGCCAAAGTTGCCAAAAGAGCCGTAACAAAATAAAGTAAAATCCCCCTCTTGATATTTCTTCCTGTCTTGTTTGTCTTTTCAAGTTTATCCTCGCCAGAATCTATTGTAACCAGAGTTCTGGTTAAAATAAAAATTACCTGAATAAGATAAATTCCAATTGCAATCTGAAGATAATAAGGAGGTATCATTTTTGTAAGTTCAAACACGCTCAGGATGTTATCTAAATTTCCAAGACCCGCTGTTCCGGATTCTCCAAGTGCAGAAAGATTAAGCTTGTTTAAAATAGAAGTAATCATCGCTGCCAAACCAACAACAATTCCTGAGAGCAAAGGTGCCAAAAAAGTCATGTTGCTCTTCATGTCAGAAACAATCTCTGCAAGCATATCCCGAAGACGATTGGTAATTTTATGTATGTTCTTCACATATTCTGAAATGCTCATAAGACTCACCGCAGCAATTTTCAAACCTTTTTTAGAAGATTCAATAAGAACCCTCATGCTCGTCGCAATCAAGTCCGAAGGATAATAACTGATTGCTACTCTAATTACATCAAAAATCGCCTTCTCAACACTCATTCCCATCTGCCGAATATTATAATTAACTCTCTTGAAAAAATCCTCTGTCCTCAGCCCACGCGAAGACTCGGCAATCTTTCCAAACACCAATTCAGGAGGAACCCCGTTCCCTATCCGATTCCCTAATTGAAACAGAGAACTGTTAAACTCTTTCTCAAGCTGTTTTGTTTTTTCTCTTTCTTTAATTAATTCCTGTGTTTTAGATTTAAAAGACATTGAAAAAAACAACGCCAATCCAAGAGGAATAAACAAACTCAATATCAAAGCCCCAATCCCAAATGGTCCTGCAACACCACTGCCAGCCTGAACAAAACCAAAAACTTGCTCGTCGCCAAAAATGCCCAAACCCAGTTCAGAAAAAGTGTAATCTTTCTGCAAACCCAGCATATCAGGAACAGGAGTATACTGAAATATCAACGGCAAAAAACCAATTATAAAAAAAGGCAGACAAATAAAAAAAACCCTCAGATAAACCTTATTATTTTTGTATTTAGAATAAAGAGGATTCCGCTCCAGCAAACTTGACTCTCCATGCCCCCCAGGTCTTAACAACATAATCTTATCAGTCAAATAAAATACAAAAAAAGGAACAATAAGAGTGAACAAAATAAAAACATGGTGCCACTTCAAATAATCACCTATCATTGCAGAAGCCAAAGGTAACAACGCCAACCCCAGAGTCGGCAAAACAACCCCAAGCATATACACATTAGTCAACGGGCTACGGACAGTGTGGGTAAATTTCAGCATCTTATCATAAACACCGTCAAGAACAACCTGAAGAGATTTTTCCAGAGTTGCTATCCTCCTTGAATTATCTGGCTCAAACAAACTGCTCTCAATTAAATGAAAAGATTCAATAAACTCAACAGAATAATCCCTCCATGTTTCAAGGTAATTGTCCAGGCTCTCTTTAATAGTTGAAAACTTCCCAACAGAAACATCATAAAACACCTTTTTAAAATCAAGCGCCAGAGGATACTGCAAATGTTGTGATGCAAAAGCAATTGCCTTTTCCAGATTAGGTGTGTGCCTCATGTAAACTACAATATATAAAATCGCAGGAACCATTTGCGACGACGCCTTCAGTCTCCACTTGTTCGCCAGCCTCGCAGGATAGCCATTGACAAAATAAAATAAAGACAAGGACAGCATAACCATCAAAAAGAAAAACAAAAACGGAAACTTTGTAAAACTTCCCTTAATCAAAGCAACTGCAACAGAAATCAGCAACCCAAGAATAAACACCCCGAAAAAAGACATCACCCCCAAAGTCAATGCCTGCCAGGGTTCAAGATTTAAATGTGCTATCTTGAGATGCTTCTCAACTTTACTCTTATCCTTTTCAGAAACCTTTAACTTAATCACACTTCCCAGACTGCGACACCACTTTTCATACCGCGTCAACTCAGGCGCCATCTCCTCTTTAAATTTCACATACTCCCGACTATAACTCACATTCTCAACACCAGATGTTTTAACCTCTTGCTCAATTCTTGCCCCATGCTTTCTTAAAATATCTTTTACATCAACCATCTTTTAATAGAAAAATTAATGAAAATTAATTAATAAACTTAATGGATTAATCACCTCATATCCTGCTGAACTGAATAAAGAAATCTCCTTGCACCCAAAACCAACACAAATGCCCCAACCAAACCAAAAAAAGGCGTTAGCACCCACAATGGGTGAGAAGGGTCAACTTTTTTAGCCAGCAATATAGCACTTGTTGCACCCTGCACAATCTCAATAGATAACGCAGCAAGTATATAAAAAACAGCAACTTGAAAATCAGATTTAAGATTTACTGCTGCCTTAAAAAGAACAAGCAATCCATAAATCATTAAAAATATAACAATGATTTCAATCTGCACACCATAAGTTATCCAATGATTCATTTTCTCTCCTCTTTTTAATATCAGGAAAAAAGGATTAATAAATGTTTAGGATTTTTTCTCAAACACACCCATTCTTCCACTCTCCAATCCCAATCATTAAATTTTCTATTGAAACTGTTCCTGCTTTCCATTCAGTCATGTAATTTATTATTTCTTCAATACTTACTGTTCCGTCGGTGTTTGTGTCAGCGTCGCTGCATGTGGTTGAAACACCAGGAACAAAATCAGGATCACTTGTAACTATTATTTTGTCAGCTCTTGCTAATTCCTCACCATGAGAAATCTGTATCTCGTTAATGCCTTCTATTAAACTGTAATTGGTTCTTGCTTTTACCCAAACATATTCTTGGAGAGGGGTTGGATAATGTCTGTCAAAGTTTCCGTTGAAGCCGATATACAAAGCATCATTATCACTTGTTTCACCATACATGAGAAACCATAAATAGTAAATGTTCGCAGAAGCAATATTTATAGGATAAACAGCTTCGGCAGTTGGAGTGCTGCTGTCTCCTGTGCCTACAGGAACATAAATATATTTTCCACTTGAAGCAGATGAGTCACTTCCTGTTAACATTGGAGAATTAATAATTCCGTCTTCTGCTTCGATATATTGTTCAGGTAAAAAAGATTGCACATAACACACTTCACAACAAACCTGTCCTGGACAATCAGCGTCGTATAATGGTTGAGGTCCTGATTCACAAGAATCACAGCAATTATGCCCTTGGTTTGTGCATGTTTGCGTCGCCATCAACCAACTAACGCCGACATCATTCTCGGTTACTGGTAATCTCAATGGAGCAGAGGCAGAATATTCATCACAACCAATATCTGGATTTGTTCCATCTCTTGAATGTCCGTCTATATCATCAGTTATAATTGCGACAGGTGTTCCTTTTTCAATAGCATTATTGCTTGATGATTGTAATCTCTGAATGTATGTTCCTTGAATAAGGTTTGGGTTTGCATGAGTTATTCCCGACGATGGTTCATTCCCGCCGCCATCATTAATCCAATAAGAAGCTCCACCCGTGGCATAGTGAAGATTATTTTCCCAAATGAATGTTCCAGTATGCCCACTATCTTTGACTAAATAGCTGTTTGCTACATTTGAAGTTATCATATTATTTTTAAATGCCAGGTTATTAGGTTTTACATCACCGCTTGGCCACCAGCCAATGTGAATCCCCCGCAATACTGGATTAACTATTAGATTATTTGCTATAAAGATATCAGAAACATGCTGGTAATTTACACCACCCTCTGCTAATAAAATTGCTGAATACCCAGGATTTTCAAAATAATTATTGATTATTTTATGCCCAGTACCATGCACTCTGATATTCTGCTTATCAATATCAAAAAAATAATTGCCATTTATTATACAATCATCCCCACCACGCAATACTAAACCATAACTTTTTTTACCCTCTGTGCTTTTAAAAACATTGTATTGATATGTATTGCTTGACGCTTTATTTGCTATTGCTTCTTCAGCACCAAGTGTATCTTCAAACAAATTATATTCAAAAGTAGTGTAAAGGTCTATTTGAGTACGCCAACGATCGCCACCAATATGCATTGTTGGCAATCCACCGAATCCACCGGAAGGGCTAAGAGAATCTTTTAAATAATTGTGGTCAACCCGACAATACATTGCTTCATGACTTAGAGTAATATGCACTGCATTATTTTCAATAAAAGTATTATGGTCTACTCTTGAATGGTGACCTGTTCCTCTACTGCCTATCCAAATACACCAATTATACTTGTCTGGATCAGTTAATACCGCAAATCCTTCCCAATAAGTGTTAGTTACTCTTGTACCGGTTGCGTCTCTTGTAACTATTCCATACGTGTTGGCATCACCAACTTCTGAAATATCTATAAATTTGAAATCTCGAATAATCCACCAATCGCCCTGAACAAATATAAGTGGAGCTGCTGAATTACCTGTAAAAGTCACGCCGCCAGCGGTTGCAGCCTTTAAAGTGATGGGATTTGCTTCTGTGCCATCAACATCACTTGGAACAGTTATCTGATTTAGGTTACTGTAAGTCCCGTCTGGGATTATCACACAATCCCCTGGCTGCGCTGAGACAATGGCGGAATTTATTGCCGCGGCGGTAACTGGAGTGGCAACATAAATATCAGTCGCACTAACACCCCCAACCAAAAACAAAACCATTCCAATTATCAAAAACATTACAAATAAAATTATCACAACTCTTTTCATTTTAATTATTTATTATTTTAAGTATTTAATTCTTTCCCAAACACCCCTCTTCTTCACTTCTCCATCCAACCACCAACTGCCTACTACCAACTACCTACTCCCGACTTCCCCTCTTCTTAACTTCCTCCTCCAATCAATCACGCCTCGCTTAATTTCTTCTCAATTAAATAGGCGAGGTGATGCTGGCTCAAATCTTTCTTTTTTGCACTTCAGTGTTGAGCCAGCGCTTCCATTCAGGAAAAACCTTTTCACCCAAAGGCAACCCGATTTCCTGTCTTATCTTGTCAGAAATTTTATGAAACATATGATTAGAAAAAGTATTAAATTCTGATTCCAAAATCTCATAATCTCCTGTTCTCTTCGCTACATCAACAATTTCTTTTTTTATTTTTGCCCTTAATAAAATATTATCATATATCGCATCCCAGTTCCCTGCCCAGCCCTTTACATTTGATGCAATATCTTTCACAACCTCGCTGTCCCCGTTAATTAAATCCTCTGTCGGCTCTAACTCATCTTTTTCCACATTATATTTCATTAAATCTACAAAACCCTTTTCTTGCATAGGATCTTGTTTCCAATGTTTTCTTACTTCAGAAATTCTTACAACTCTCTTCCAGGAATGCAAACCATCTGGGGACTTTATTGGATTGCACACAACAATAATATCTGTTGCCTTAAAACTCGTCGCTGGAACTCCAAGGTCATTCACAACCCTGTCAAAAACCCCGTAAGGTGAAGCCCCGTGAATTGTCCCTGCAACAACATTTGCCAGAGCCCCAATCCTCATTGCCTCATACAAAGCTTTTGCTTCGGTACTCCTCACCTCACCAATAATCAAACAACTATCCCCCAACCTAAGCGAAGTTCTTATCCCATCCTCAGCCGAAACTTCTGTTGTTGTCTTCAGCAAAGCAGAACGAACCTTCATCCTCAAAATATCATAATTAAGTTTTCTCAAAGATTCAACAGGCAACTCCAAGCTGTCCTCAATAACAATCACCCTGAATTTCGGAATAATCTCCAGCATCAAACTCCCAAGCAAACTCGTTTTCCCAGAACTTCTTGTCCCGGCAACTAAAAGAGTTCTTGAACCATCAATTAAAAAACTAAGCAAACCCGCAGCAAATGGATTAATCATTTTATTTTGAATAAACAATGGCAAAGTCCAGGGAGATTCCCTGTGTCTTCTGATTGCATAAGCCAGTCCATCAGGAGACAAAGGTCTTTGAATTATTGCAATTCTTGCTCTCATTTTTCCAATCTCTAATTGAGTATCTAAAATAGGATTTGCCTCGTCCAAAGGTCTGCCAGAAATCATCCTAAACTTCGCTGCCCAGGAATCAACATCCTCCTGGCTCGGAAGAATATTCGTGGAACATTCATCATGCTCCTGATGCCTGACAAAAATATTTGTCAACGGAATCGGCGCATTCAAAATAATATCCTGAAGCTTCCTGTCCTGCAATAAAACCTCAATCAATCCAAATCCAATTGTATGCCTCACAAGAATTGTGGAAAGTTTATTCACATCATCATAGCTCAGATTCATTCCTTTGCTCTGAGCCAAATCCTGCAGCAAATCTTTTGAAATATTAAAAAAAACCTTTCGCGTCCTCTCGGTGTCTGTAAATTCTTCTGCCTTTGGCTGATGTTCAATCAAAACCCCTCGCGCCAGATTCAAAAGTATGTTGTGGTCTTCGCTCAGAGAATTCTCCGGGGGATTCAGATGATAAATCAATTTCGCCTGGTCCTTCATCCGCAACAAAGTCACAAGAGACTCGTCATAACTATTATTCGCAATTTTATACTGGTCAACAATCTCTGCATCTGTCGGCAAATCAGAAACAAGCCGTGTAAAAGTAAAATTCGGAATCACATCTGGCTTAAAAATCTTATGGTAAATCTCCCTGTCTCCTTTCTTATAAGTCGCAAAAAAACCCAATGCCCTCTGAATTAAACCCATCTTCTCAACCAACCCAAAAAGATGCTCCAAAAAACCTATGTAATTCGTCTGGTCTGTCTTGTATTGCAAAGCAACTTTATTAAGAGCTATCTTCGCCTGAATAATAATTTTCTTCAACTCGCTATAAGATGAAATCGGGTCCTGCTTCAACAAAAAAAGAAAAGAAAAAATCTCATTATATCTCTGCGAAAAAAATTGCTCATTGCTTGTAACAAGTTTTTCCTGCGACAAAACTTTCTCTTGCTTGACAAGATGAACATAAAGCTGAGCCACCTCCAAAAGCAAAGCAGTTTCATTAAAATCATAATTATAATTTTTCTGCTGGACAAAAACAATCCTCGACACATTTGGATTCTCCATTAAAGCATCAAGAGTCATCTCCATTACTTCGGGATGCTCAGAAATACTCGGAACAAAACCCGCTCCCAAATAATTAATATACAAAACATCTTCGCCCCCCTCTCTCTGAACTTCATAAGCATACAACGGTGTTCCTTCTTTAAACTGCATTTTGATTAACCTCTTTTTGGAAATGCGATTTTAGAGAATTTTGATTCTCCTTAAACTGCATTTTTTCCAAAACAAAATTTAATTGAAAAAATGCTGGTTAATGGAAATTTTATATTTGCTTTAAATTGCATAAAAGATAAAAGGTGAGATAGTTTAAAGAGTTTTTGAAAAAAGTCTTTAATGAAAGATTTTCAATCTTATTTTAAAATGATTTCGTAAACAAATCACAACAAATTTAAACCCTCTTAACATAATTTTTATATGGAAGAGCCACAACAAGATTATGCTTCGCAAATTTTTGATGATGCTTCTGTAAGAATAAGGACACTTGAAGAACAGCAAAGAATAACAAAAGACCGCATTCTTTTAATAGGTCAAAATCTTATAGAAACTAAAGAAGACACTGCCAAAAAAATTTTAGAAATAAAAAAAGATATTGAAACAATTAAACAAAACATGGCAAGAATGATATCTTTTCTTGAAACAGCTTCAGGCGAGTTTTCAAAATTCGCAAGAAAAGACGATTTAGAAATACTGGCAAAACAAGCCAGAATGTTCCAGCCATTAAAATTAATAAAAAAATAAAGATTTAAATAAATTTTATGTGATTTGAAAATGAATATATTAGAACAAATAAAAGAAATGAAAACCCAGGGAAAATCTGAACAGGAGATAATTAATACCATGCAACAGCAAGGAACATCTCCAAAAGAAATCAATGATGCACTTAGCAGAGCCCAGATAAAAAGTGCTGTTGCCGGAACAGAAAATATGCAGCAATCAGAAATGCCCCAATACAACCCCCCTTCTCCTCAAGCTACTTACACCCCGCAAACTCAGGAATTAAACACACAAGAATATGCCCCATCAGAAGAATATTCCCAACCACAGGAGTACTATCCTCAGGAAACCTATGGCAGTTACACTCCTGCTGAAACAAGCACAGACACAATGATTGAAATAGCAGAGCAGGTATTTTCTGAAAAAATTAAAAAAATACAAAAACAAATAAAAGACCTTGAAGAATTCAAAACTCTTGCTCAGATAAAAATAAATAACACTGCAGAAAGACTTCACAGAATAGAAACAACAATTGACAAACTCCAGATATCAATACTTGACAAAATTGGTGGTTACGGGCAGAACTTAAACTCCATAAAAAAAGAAATGTCAATGATGCAGGACTCTTTTGGCAAAGTCGTCAACCAGGCAGTTCAGGGACACAAAGCAATTCACAAACATAAAACAACTAAAAAAACCAGTTCTAAAAAGAAATAATTAACCTTCTCCCCGAAGAGCCCTTGCCAAAGGAGATTTAGACTTCTCCTCACTTGGATTTGCACTTCCCACAATAATTGCCAATGCCAAAAGAACCACTATAACTACAGCAACTGTCTTCCAATTATCATACCACCAATACCCTGCACTCCAGCCCAGACTTCCCGCAGTACTGATTAAAACAATGACTGCAATAATTACACCAATTCCCATCATAGTATACATTGTTGCATTACTGTCTGGGTTTGCAAACATACCAACAAAAATCAATATCAAAAGTATAATTGCTAATGCAACACCAAGCCGGGGAAAAATTTCTGAAAAAAATTGAGGGACCATATCAAATTGCAAAGCCATTAATCCAACAACAAATGCAATAACTCCATTGATAGATTTGTGTTCTTTAAAAATTTTAATCTGGGTTAAAATCCCAAACACCAAAGCAAAGATTAGCAAAAAAGGAAGAACATAACTAAAAAATCCTGAATTCTGCATCTCATTTAAAAAATCTCCAATGCCCCCGCTTTCAAAATAACCATATGACGACAAAAATATTCCCTCTATCATTTTAAAATTTTCCTGCAATTCAAAGCATAATGAAAATCTTCCTCCAGACCTACTTGGTTGAATTGCTTTAACATATTAATTATTAAGAAAGATTGTTTATAAATATTTCTTAAAAAACAATTAATCAGATTTCCTTAAAACCAAAGCCAATGCAATTGCAATCACAACTATAAACGAAACATTTGTCCAAAAAGAATTACTCCAGCTTTGCTTAAATAATGAGTTAATCAATCCTTCTGACAAACCTGCTGCCCAAAAAAACGCCATAATAACTCCTATAATCACAACAGCACCAAAAGTCCATTTAACACCCTTGTTTTTTAAAATGTCTTCTTTAAGATCTCCTCCTGAAACAAAACCCCAAAGCAACAGGGCAACAAACATTACAACAAGACCAACAGTTAAAAATAAAATTAAATTTCCCACAATCATTTTTGGCTGAACAGCACTTAAAAAAATCAGCCCCATAACAAATGCAATAAGAGCATTAATTTGTTTTTTGTCTTCTCCCAAAAGTTTTGTTTTCTCAAGAATCGCAAAAACAATAAAAAATATCAGCAAAAACGGATACGCAAACTTAGTCAAAACCTCATGCTGAAAAATTGTTTCTATTACCATTTTAATATTTAATTAAACAAAGAATAGTTTTTAAATGTTTTTGCAAGAAAAATTTTAGCAAAAAATATTTGCAAATCCAAACACTTTAAAATAAAACACAAAAATCTTTTTCAGCAGAAGTTAAAAAAAACAAAAACCGTGTTAAAATAAAAAATTTCCCTTAATCTAAAAATACAGTCTCCTTAAAATTTTTAAAATGCTTATCTCCTGTAACAACCTTAGCATTAAATTTTCTTGCACTAATTAAAATAATTGCATCAACTAATCCAAAATCTCTGACTTTCTTTTTCATATCAGCGTGCAATAATCCGGCATCCCTTGCTATCTCAGAAGTTAATTCAACAACAATAGAATTAGACAATAAAATCCTGTATGCATTATCAAAATCAATTCCTTCTCTTTTAAATTTACTGATAATTTCTGCAATTACCAAATTAGAAGTATAAACTTTTTCTTTTTTTAGAATCTTCCATACTTGCTCTCCTTTTTTACTCCCTCTAAAATATTCTATCCAGGAATAAGAATCCAAAAATAAATTCATTAAAATCTATCCCCCATCCTATCTTTATCTGAAAAAGGTTTTAAATCTTTAAACATCCCAAACCCATCTTTTTTCACTTTTTCAATTTCCATCTTAACCAATTCGCCCTCTTTTAATGACTCTTCCCTTACAATCTCTTTTGGAATAGTCACAACTAATGAACCTCCAATACTCCTTGTTCTTGTTAATGACTGCATTTAATTAATTACACATTTAATTATACAAAATATAACAAACAATTATATTTAAACCTTTTGTTTAATAAAATTTAATCAAATATTAAAAAAATTATTTTTATTTATTCAAACCAAATCATCCTGAATATCTTCAAGCTCAGAATCAGGACTTGGCAAAGCAGACTGGTTTATAATAAAAATATCATTAATTGCCTTGACAAATTGGTGCGGAATTATCACTCCTTTTGCACCTCCAATAAGAGACAATACACTTCCTCCAACTTTTATTCTCCATCCTTCTACTTTATTTTCAGTTAAATTGGCCTCTTCTATCTCTCCAAAATAATCTCCTGAATCAGTATAAACTTTTGTGCCAATAGCATCTGATATTTTTTTGATTCTCATTTGAATTTTATTTTAAAATTTAAATATGGAAATTTCTATCTCCCTATAATAAAAAATATAATACTTTATTTAAATAGTTTTCCGTAATCCACTATATAACAACCTTTATAAAAAATCCTAACCTTAGAATACAATGCTCACAAAAAAAGAAATAATTAGCATAATCACAGCAACTCTGATTCTTTCATTTGTAATAAGTTTAGTGGAAACCCTTGAAATTTTTCTTTACACCTTGGGTGCAGTGTTCTTGGTTATCATGATTAATCTTGCCCCCAAAAAAATCACAAGTTTTTATCTTGACACAGAAATAGAAACAAAACTCTGGGAAATTAAAAGATATGGATTCAAAGCAAATAAATATTTCAAAAAACCATTTCCCGCAGGAGCGTTTTTCCCAATAATCACAGCAGCTTTTTCATTTGGCTATGTTAATTGGATGGCGTCATTAATCTTTGATGTCAAGGGAAAAGTTTACAGGGCCGCAAAAAGACACGGACTCTACTCATTTTCAGGAATTGCAGAAGACCATGTCGGACTCATCGCTGCATCAGGTATTTTCGCCAACCTGGTTTTCGCAGTCATCGGATATTTAATTAATTTCCCTGCATTTGCAAAATTAAATATTTATTATGCTTTTTTCAATATGCTTCCAATCTCAGACCTTGACGGCAACAAAATTTTCTTCGGCAATTTAATACTCTGGAGTTTTTTGGCTTCAGTAACTTTAATTGGTCTGTTTTACACAATATTTATAATATAAAAATTCGTAAAAAAACATGAAAAAACAAGAAAACTGGTTTAAACAAAAAAAAGTCGTAATAGGTTTTTCAATAAGTGCCTTAATAGCAGGTTTTGTCTTTCTCAACCACAGCATCACAGGAAATGTTATGTTAAATGCTGATAAAGGACTTGACCTTGTTTCATTAATTGGATTATTACTTGTTCTATGCTCAATCATTTTGGGAGCTTACACAATAAAGAAAAATTAATCACGCTCTAATAATCTAGTAATCTTTATTTTTCTTCCCAATGCCAAAAACAAGTATTGACTTTCCAGAATAATATCTATCTAAAATATGTGAAGGAGCATCATCAATTAAAAGAGAATAAATCTCCTCAAGTTCTCTTTTGATTGAATTCCTCCAATCTTCGATAAAAATTTTCTTCTTCCTGTCTACTTCGCGTATCTTAAAATCCTTGCAATCATTCATCTAACTAAACCTATTTATACCTCTAAGAATTTTCCTATTAATGCCAGAAGAATTTCTAAAAAATATCACACCAAGAGAATATCAGCAAAAAATTTTTGAAACCTGTGCAGAAAAAAATTGTCTGGTTGTGCTTCCAACAGGAATTGGAAAAACCCTTATCGCCCTGATGCTCACAATAAAAAGAATGAAAAAATTTCCAGGAGAAAAAGTAGTTTTCCTCGCACCAACAAAACCTTTGGCAGAACAGCACTTAATTTATTTTAAAAAACACCTCCCTGAATTATTTGGTGACATGCAATTATTTACTGGCATGATAAAAGCAGAACAAAGAAAAAAAATCTGGCAGACAGCAGACATAATTTTTTCAACCCCGCAATGTGTTGCAAATGATTTAAAAAACAAATTATATAATTTGCAAAATGTCTGCCTGCTTGTTGAAGATGAAGCCCACAAATGCGTTAAAAATTATGATTACAATTACGTTGCTCAAGAATACAAAAAACAATCTCAGCATCCAAGAATTTTGGGATTAACAGCTTCGCCAGGCAGTGATATATCTGGCATAAAAGAAATTTGCAAAAATCTTTCTATAAAAGAAGTTGAACTAAGAACAAGAGAAAGTGAAGATGTAAAACAATATCTCCAGGAATTAAAATTCAAAAAAGTCCTTATAAATTTCCCTCCTGAATTTGAAGAAATAAAACATATCTTATTAAAATTATTTGACCAATATATAGAAGAATTACGACGCAGAAAAGTTCTTTTTGGACCATGCAACAAAACAATTCTGATTGCACTTCAAAAAAAAATCATGGGAACATTGGCAAGAGGAAACAGAAATTTTAATTACATGCTCGGAGCAAGTGCGTGCGCTCAGGCAATAAAACTCCAGCATGCACTGGAACTTCTTGAAACCCAGACACTATCAGGCTTTAACAAATATTTGAAAAACTTATTTAACCAGGCAGCAAAAAAACAAAGCAAAGGTGTTGTGAAACTTGTGGCAAAACCAGAATTTAATTTTGTTTATATGCAATCCAATGAACTCTTGGCAAAAAACATAGAGCACCCAAAACTCAAAGAACTTGTAAAAATAATAAAACAAGAAAAACTGAAAAATAAAAAAATAAAAATTATTGTCTTCACTCAATTCCGGGATACTGCTACAATAATTTCAAAAAATCTCAATGAACTAAATGGGATAAAAGCAAAAGTTTTTGTTGGGCAGGCAAAAAAAGACGGCACAGGATTAAATCAAAAACAGCAGAAAAAAATAATTGAAGAATTTTCCGACGGGAAAATAAATGTTTTGTGTGCGACTTGTATTGCTGAAGAAGGTCTTGACATCCCCGAGGTTAATGCTGTTATATTTTACGAGCCAATACCTTCGGCAATAAGGGCAATTCAAAGAATGGGAAGAACTGCCCGTTTAATACCTGGTAAAGTAATGGTCTTAATAACAAAAAACACAAGAGACGAAACTTTTTATTATGTGTCCAGGGCAAGAGAAAAGAAAATGCATTCTGCAATAAACACAATTAAACAAGATTTAAACAATGGAAAGAAATTAGATTTTCAGGAGAAGTTAAGATGAAACCCCTCCATAACATTTTCTCAGCAAAAAAACAAAGAATAAAAAAAGATTTTCCAAAACCAAAAATAATAATAGACTATCGTGAAAAACAATCCTTAGTTGCTTCAGAACTTGTAAAACTTGGTTTTGAAATTAAATTTAAAGAATTAAAAGTTGCAGATTATATTGTCAAAGATGTTGCCATAGAAAGAAAAACAATCCCTGATTTTATTTCTTCAATGTTAAACAACCACTTGGTAAACCAGATTAAAGAACTCCAGCAATATGAAAAAAAATTGCTAATCATTGAAGGAATTAGCGAACAAGAGGTTTATCCGGAAAATAACAGTGTTTCACCTAATGCTGTGCGGGGATTCTTGCTTTCAATTTTACTAAAACACAAAATTCCAATAATGTTCACTCAAAATGCAGAAGATACTGCAAAATTCATCAGAACAATTGCAAACAAAAGAAAAAATGAAATGTCGCTTAATCCAAAAAAGAAACCATTAAACAAAAAAGAACAAATGCAATTTATCCTCGAGGGTTTCCCGGGCATAGGTCCAAAAAACGCAAGAAAACTCCTGAAAAAACTTTCAACACTTCAAAATATTTTCAGTGCTCCTCAGGATGAACTAAAAAAACTCATCGGCAAAAAAGCAGAAATCTTCCTAATCACAGAATTGAAATATTAACTTTTCACTGCAAGGTCGTCTAAATGTTGGTCTTTTAAAATACACACTTCTTTCAAACCTTCCCAAAAAGAATTTTTATTTCTAAGAGGTTGCACTTTCAAATACAAAATTCCGTTTTGATTGACATCTTTTTCAACTACTCTATAATTTTTAAGTTGACTATTAACAATTGGTTGTTTACTTTCAAAAACAGGGGAAGCATAATCTCTATCAAGTTCAAGATAATCTCTCACAGTTTTTATATTTTCCATTAAAATAAATTCAACAAAAAACCCTTTTTAAAAATTATTATTCTAAAAAATATATTTTGCAATCCAAAAACCATATAAAGCTTTCAAACATTTTTTATTTATATTTTAATTTAAATTATATTCTTCAATAGTTTCATAAACTGCTTTCTCCTTGCTCAAAATTGATTTCTTTAATTTAAAACAGCCAACATTAAATTTTATTTCTGGGATTTTTATCTCTCCAAGTTTTTTCAAAAATTCATTTTTATCTTTCAAATCCTTTACTCTTGCGATTGTCAAATGACTCATAAATCTTTTTTCAGGTTTAAAAAAATCTTTTAAATTATCATCAACAAGTTTTTGCAATCCTTCGCAGTTATTTAAATGCAGCCAAACAGACCCATATCTTTTCCCGCGTTTGATGTTGTCAAAAAACCCCACATATTTTGCTTCTGTTTCAAACCTTTCAAATTTAATTTCTCTTAATTTATTTTTTACTTCCTCAATTTTTTCCTCATCAACTTCTCCTAAAAACTTTAAAGTCAAATGAAGATTTTCATACTCTGTCTTTTTTCCATAAAATTCTGGAAGAGCGTCCTGAATATTTTTAATTTTATATCTCACTTTTTCAGGAATATCTATTGAAATAAATGTTCTCATCTTACAACAACTCACCCAATATTTTAGCTCCCAATTTAACAGTCAATCCATGTTTATCTTTTTCAGGATTAATCTCAACAATATCCACGGCTCTAAGATTTTTAATTTTATTTATTCTTTGAATCAAATAAATAAACTCTCTGCTCGTCAATCCTCCTGGTTCTTTGTAACAAACAGCAGGAGCAAAAGCAGGGTCAATAACATCCATATCAATAGAAACATAAAGTTCTTTCTTATTTGCAAATTCCAAAATTGTATCTGCAATATTATCAATATCTTCAACAATTGAATTAATATTTATTCTTGTAATTTTTTTTTCTTTTAAAAATTCTAATTCAGTTTTCCAGATATTCCTCGCCCCAACTAATAAAATATTCTTTGCAGGAAAACCATCTTCAATTAATTTCCTCAGCCACTCTTCATGCGTCGGCTCTTTCATCGGCTCCATGCAATCAGCATGAGCATCAAACACAATCAGGCATGGTTGCTTTCCAGAATTCTGGCAAAAATCCATAAAAGCCCTTGTCAAAGAATAACTAATTGAGTTATCTCCCCCTAAAAAAACTGTTTTTGGTTTTGTCTTAAAAATTTCCAAACAATTTTTATAAATTAACTTATTAGTTAATTCAAGATTTCCATTGTCCAAATGAATTTCCTCTAAATCTAACTCATTCACCTTAACCTCTTTTCCATTTTCATTTGTGTAAATTTCTTTAAGAGATTTTAAAATTTCATTTCCAGCTTTTTCACAACCATTTGTCTTTCCCAAACCATTTATTCCAGGCACCTTAACTATAAATGTCATGAGAAAACAGGGAAGAAAGAGTTTAAAACTTCTTTGGTAAAAAATTTTAGAGTAAAAAATAGTTTTTAAAATTACATACTTAAGAATTTGCTTCATTAAAAAGGGGCTGTCAAAAACTATTAACACATAATCTAATTCTTCTTAGAAATTTAATTGATTTGCACGCTATTTAATATTCTTCCCTTTCCTTTCTCCTTTATTACACTACTCACATTCCAAGTCTATCTAACAACCCTTTTCACATGAATTAATCATAAATTTATTGGTTGTTGGATTGAAATCAATGCACTTGTTTTCTGTTTCGTTCTCAACAATTATCTCATCCCGCCCATCATTATCATAATCTAAAACACAAACATTTTTCCCATCATCTTGTCCGAGCAATGCATCTTTAATTGGAACAAAACTCTTCCCGGTTGATTTCACATAATGCCATTTCCAGCCAGTGGATGTCTTGACTATTAGTACAACATCATCCTTGCCGTCTCCGTTCATATCTGCAACAAGTGTTTTTTTTCCAACCCCGAATGTCATTGAAAACCAAAGTTCTTCTTTACCTCTTAAACTTGAATCAACAAACCAGTTCAAAGATTTCTGATAAATTTTCAAGATATCTTCTTTTCCATCGCCGTCAAAATCAGATCGTTGACCCCATATTGGTTTTTCTTCATGACCTATTACTACAATATCTTTGTCTACAGAAAAATCATTTGTTATTCCCGCATTATTTATTATTGAAGAAGACGCTTGAGATAAACTTGTAATCACATGATTATTTTCCATAGTAATTGGACCGCAAACATCCTTACCGCATTCATCATTTTGAATAAACCTTATGTCTTCTATTCCAACACTAAAAATTCCTCTGTCCTGCCAGTAATTATCGTGTATATTATGGTCACCACCCTTGATGACAATAGTTCTTATCTCATTATCAAAAATAACATTATTATAAATCTCAAGATACCTGCTTGCTTTGTCAAGATATAACGCACCACCCGTGGAGTCTGCAGGTTCGCTATTCTTATGACCTGTAATTACATTGCCTGAAAAGACACTTCCTGGTTGCGCAGAAAGAGTGTAAATTCCTCCGCCATCATGAAGCAATTGCATGTTATCATAGATATAGTTATTCTGCAGAAGATTATCCCCTGCGTATGTTGGATCAATCATACCCCAACCCCATCCATTATGAATACCTGTGTAAGGCAAACCATAAATTGTATTATGATTTACATTTGTTCTTCTTGCATAACCGACCATTATCCCAACACTGCTAAAATATTCATTTGCAACATCTGTTATTAAATTATTTTCAATTACATTGTCTTCTGTCGCGCAGCCATCACCCTCATGGTCACAATTATATATGCCTCCCATCCTTACGCCCGAGGCAGATATGTCTTTGAATAGATTGCCTTTAACAGTGCTGTAATCAGTTCCGTCTCGAAAACTAAGACCAGTACCTCCTAAATGAGTAAAGACATTGTTTTCAAAGTAAATTTCTTCAACAAAATCAAAACCAACATTCGCTAATATGTTCGGGGTGCTTCCGTGTAGACCATATACATCAGCTTGTGCACATCTACCTCCTAATTCTTCAGATGGAGCATTCCATGTCGCGTAAGCGAAAGTCAGCCCTTCAAACTTAAGATGATGTAATGATTCTTCCCCTTTAATCAAAGTTTCCAGTATTGGAGCAATAGCGACAGCGGAATTCATATCCTCTCCATTTCGAGGAATATAATACATGGTTTTATCTATTTTAGAATAATACCATTCCCCTGGAGAAGACAGAAGAACATAACTGTTTTCAACAAAGTATTTTGTATTTTTCTGACAATGTGGCAAACTGTCATAATCAGTTTTGATGCTATCAAAACAAGCACTTGAAATTATTAGTTCATTGCCGGAAACACTCTCAATCCCGCATCTGAAATTCTTCCAGCAAAAGGTTTGGACTAATTCCGCACCTTCTAAATCTGATATTTGGAAACCAAGATTATCCCAAATAATTAGACCATTGTCTGTAATAGTGACTGATTCAAGATTATTCTCTGTTTTTGCCCTTACTGCTCTTTTCCCATTTACATATAATTGTCTAGAATCTAAATCTTCCAAAAATAAATTTAATTTTGCCGTTGACTCTACTTTTGCTTTCCAGATATTTTTTTGCGCGTCGTGAATTCTCCATCTATAAATTCTTTCACCCCCACTTATAATCGGAATTTCATTTTGATAATTCTTATAAATAACATAGTGATTATTTGTTCCAGAATCTTCTTGTGTAAAAACGATTGTATCTTCTGGTTCATAAGTTCCTCCTCTTAAATAGACAATAATGTTTTCATTCATATTTGTATTGACAGTCCGTACAGCATCTCTTGCTTTTTCAATTGTCTTAAATGGATTTGCCAATGTTCCCATGTTATTATCATTTCCGTCAGGCGAAACATAATAAAGACTACTTGTAATAATTTCACAAACTCCATTACAACACCTGTCACTATCAGAAGCATCAAGCCATTCTCCTGAACAGGTTTGCAAAGTTGAACAAATAGCTCCGCCTAATTGCGCGCAAGTTTGTTGTTGAATTCCACAATCTTCTGGGCAATTACATCTATTTTCATTTGTATTACAAACTCCATTTCCGCAAGGTCGGCAAATAGAACCGCAATTAGCACATGCACACCCACCATCTTCTTCAAAGCAAAGACCAACTTCTTTTAAACCATAACAACAAGGCGTGTCTTCAGGAGTACATGGGTGAGATTCATCTCTGCAATTTTCCGAACTTACACAACTAACCCCTTCCCAAATACAATTTCCCAAACCACAAGGATCATCATTACAAGTTGTTGAATCATCATCATAATCTTCGCATGTTGTATCAGTACAAGAATTACATTCATTTATAATCAATCTATTTAAAAAATAACAATCCTCATTTGTGCAAGCATAACACTCTGCTCTGTCGCAAACATTCCAAAATCCTTCTCCGCAAGTATCACATAATGTACATGTTGGCTCCTCACAAGTTCCACTACAACACCTCTCGCTGTCGCTTGCATCTATCCACGAACCCGAGCAGACTTGAGTTGACGAACAAATATTTCCGCCGAGTTGGGAACAAGTTTGAGCAATAAAAGGTTGCGGATAAACATGCCCCGCGATACCTTCGTAAGTATAACCCAAAGTACTCACAGCATTATCTTTCTCATCTTCGCTGATTGTATAGAAATGATCATATTTTCCGGAGTGGTAAAGACGATAGAAAGGTGTTGTATTCGGCTGTTGCTTTTGATAAATATATCCTGCAATACCTTTGTAAGTATAACCACATTTATTTACAGCATTATCTTTCTCATTCTCGTTGATTGTATAGAGATGGTTATATATTCTAGAGTTGTAGAGATAATAAAAAGGGACTGTCTGAGGCTGTTGCTTTTGATAAATATATCCTGCAATACCTTTGTAAGTATAACCTAAAGTACTCACAGCATTATCTTTCTCATTTTCGCTGATTGTATAGAAATGATCATATTTTCCGGAGTGGTAGAGAAGATAAAAACAGGATGTCTCTACCAATTCCCCACAATCCTCAGGACAATTATACTCACTCTCTGTTTCTGTATCACAAACCCCATTACCGCACTTGGCTGTGCAAATTCCTAAAATACCGACCACATCTTCAAATTTTGGTTTAATTAATTTCAATCCCCCACAACATTCAGGAGGACTTGGTATAAATTTTCCTTCTGTCACACATCCCCCATAATCCTCTACAATTTTTCCATTAATCTGTTTCCAAACATCAGAAAAAAATCCTGCAGAAACAAAACTAATCAAAAACAAACATAAAAATAAAATCACTAAACTCTTTTTCATATAATTAAATAGAAATAATAATATATAAAACTTCCTAATCTTCAGGCACTAAAGCAAAGTAAACTTTCCATTAATCCCAAACTTAAATGAACTATTCTGGGATTAAAGCAAAAAAACTATAATTTTTCATCTTCGCCAAATCCTTAACATCCTCTAACTTAACTTCAGAAATATTTTTCTCAAACTCATAAAACTTCTCAGCATTTCCATCAATTTCACTCAAAAGCAAATTCACCATCTGCGACTGAGAATCCTCCATTGAAATATTATACTGACCAATTAACTGTTCCTTAATCTGCTCTAACTCTTTCTCATTTAATTCTTCAACAACTTTTTCAAACTCTTTTAAAATCAATTCTTTAACTTCTTCAACATTTTCCTTTTTTGTTCCAACATAAATAAAATTATATGCAAAATCTTTATTAATTTCTGCTCCACCTTTAATAGCATAAGCCAAATTTCTTTTTGCTCTGATTTCAAGAAATAATCTTGAAGACAAACCTTCTGCCATTAAACAACTAAGAACCTGTGCAGCATAATTTTTTTTATCTGTTGAAACCGGAACATGAAATGCAAAAACCAAATTCGCCTGGTCTATTCCCTTTCTCTCTTCAGTTTTTAATTCATTTTTTAAATTAAATTCTTGCTTAGGAACTTTGCCTTTTTCCTCATTAAAATTCTTTTCCACAAAATTAACAACATCTTCAAAATCAGCATCACCAACAACAATCAAAATCATGTTATTTGGTTTGTAAATCTGCTCAAATTTTTCAACCATTTTTTTTCTATCAATAGAATTCATTGTCTCAATTGTTCCCGCAAGATTAATCCCCATTGTTCCATCATAAAGTGATTTTTGAATTTCATCAAAAACATGCAAATGAGGATTATCATGATACATTTTTATCTCTTCAAAAATAACTTTTCTTTCTTTTTCCAGTTCCTTTTCATCAAACAACGGATTTTTAATCATATCACTTAAAACATCTAAAGCAATATTCAAATGTTTGCTCGGCATCTTGCACCAGAAGGCAGTAATTATCTCTCCAGTAAAACCACCCAACACTCCTCCATTTTTCTCAATTTCCTCTGCAATTTTTTTCGCATTTCTCGTCGGTGTTCCCTTGTAAAGCATATGTTCTATAAAATGTGAAATTCCTTTTTCTTCTAATGTCTCATTAATACCTCCATTCCGAACTGCAAACCCAACACTCACAACTGGAATATTTCTTTTCTCAAATA
>CBDVES010000002.1:0-21601 GCA_965373065.1 uncultured archaeon
CATTAACCTCACTCCTCCCTGCTCTTGCTTCTTTCATTCTGTCTTGATGGGCTGATTCATGATACATTAAATTTCCAACAAATCTTGTCCTTGGGTCATTACTTGTTGACATAACTGCACCCATTCCAGTGCAACCGCTAACCATTGCTAAAAGCCCTAAACCCAATAAAGTATTTTTAACATACTGCATAGAATTATCTAACAATCCTTTTGTCAAACGACTTGGTTTCCCATTTCTTCCACCTCTTGTGAAAGTTGTCATTTTGTATGATTTATAAAAGAGGGGGGAGTATTTAAGTTTTGCTATTTGGGAATTTTAAAGGATTAACTTATCTTTTCTTTAAAAATCAAAGGGTAAAAATACCCTCTGATACTAATAATCATCTATTGTTGGTATGCCTCTAAATGTGCAACAAGTTACAGAAAAATTCTTTGAATCTTCCTTTCCATCATAGACTGGTGTTTCAAGATATTGTTCAGCAAATATTGCATATTTTTGTTTGCCCTTCGCCAAACAAGCTTCGTTTCCAATGTTTTCAAGATTACTTTCCATTTTGCCTCCTGTTTAATTTAATTGAATCTATAAATATTATTTTATCAAAACCCTCTGTTGGACAATCTATTTTGGAATCTATTACATTTATAGACATTAAATCATTTTTTAATTTTTTATTAAGTAAAAATCCAACAGTATCTATGTTAAAAACTTTCTTTTTACAAGCATGGATATTTCCCAGGATAACAAAAGTTTTCTTGTTATTTTTCATAACTTTTAATATATTATCTCTCATTATTTTTTCACCTTTGTTTTGATTTTTTGTAATTTTTTTATAATCAGCAACTATGCAAAACATTTTTATGTTCAATTTTTTTATTTGTTTGACAAAATTTAAATATTCTAAAGTGCGTAATCCGGTGTCATCAGTTTTAAAAAAATCGTTTATATTGTCTTGAAAATTTTTTGGAATTTCTAAACAAATATTAATATCTTCGTTTAAATTAGAAAAATAATTTATTAAAAATTCTGGAATTTCTTTTGTTCCATGTTGCTCCCCGATTAATATTAATTTTTTATTTTTTGTATTTATCATAGTAAATTATCTCCTATATTTTTTGTTAAATTATAACCAGATTCTTTTTCAAGCCATAACCATTGACCATTCGGATTTAATTCAAGGAAAACATAATTATTCTTTTTTGAATTAATAAAATCAAATTCACCAAAGTGTAATTTATAATGTTTTAACATTGATGAACAAAATTGTTTTACATTATTAGGCAATTCAATAAATTTATAAGATACATTTTTAAAATCATATCTTCTAAAATCTACTTTTGATGTTTCTGAATTTTGTGAATCTATTTTGATTCCCACAACTTCATTATCAGTAGCAGTTACTCTTACTTCAAAATTTTTATCAATGTATTCTTGAAACATACAAGGATGTTCTGAAACTAAATTTACATTTTTCATTTGTTCACTTGTAACTTTATTTGTATAAACTACCAACTTATCACCATCTTTTTCAACAACTGCTCCTTTATGTAACTTGAAGCATATATTACCTTGGTGTTTGGCATAAAAATTTTTAACTTCCTCAGGATTGTTAGATACAATCGTATCTGGTATTTTAATTCTATTTGATGCATAAATAAGTTGGTCAATTTTATTATTTGCATGATGGTGGTTATATGGTCTGTTTACTACCTTGCCCTTATGTGTATTTAATAATGCATCCCATGTTTTTTCTGATTCATCTATTACAATTTCTGATAATGTTTTTGGCAACCCTTTTTTATTATCAACATTCATAACTCTTCTATTCCAAATATTAAACGATGCATCTATTTTAATTCCAGAAATAAAATAATTATTATCTTTAAATGTAATATCAAAATCTGTTGATAATTTTTCAGTATCTACTTTTAAATATTTGACATTAATATTATTAAAATATTTACATACAGATTCTGCATGCGGGTCTTCTTTATATGTTAAAATTAATATACTTTTCATTTATTTCCCAAATCTTTTTTGGCTGAATTGTTTACTTTTGCTTCCATCTTCAATTTTTTCAGAACACGCTTCTGAGATGCGACCACCTCTGAATACATCAAACAATATCACTTAAATTTTATTGTGATTGATTTTTATTTTCACTTTTCAATCTTTGCTGTTCCATCATTTCTGTATCAACAATAGCATAAACAACACTCCCTCTTTCTCTTCCATACATATCCCCATTCACCATTCTCACATTATCACACCATATATTTTTCCATAAAGTGACAGAATATCCATGTTTTCTTCCATATTTTCTCTCTGCATCTGCATTAAATTTACATACAATATTAACTTTCTTATTTCCCTTTTTAACTGGGAGAAATTTTTCTCCAGTTGTTAAACACACAGTATAATTTATAACTTCAGTACCTCTGTTAAATATCTCTTTTTTCCCAACAATGTAATACTCCTTTTGTCCAGAAAAAAATATTTTTGTTCCTACCCCCTCATATTCTTCTCCAGGATTAACCCCTCCAGTACATGTAAAAATTAAAGGAAGTTCTTTTTTATTTCTATAACTTGTTTCCCGAGGGGGATTAACATAAACCTTTGTTTCACTCCCAAAAATACTTCTTAAAATCTTAATTGGTATTCCTAATGGTGTTGCTTCTTCAATAAATTCTTTCCCAAAATCAGTTGGTCCGTAAGGTTTATCCTCAGCTCTTGCAGAATTAATATTCCCTAAACTTAAAACTCCAACCAAACCTGCTATCACCAACCCTTTTTTTCCTTTTCTTATCAAATTATCAAGGGTTTTCATCTTCTCAAAGAAAAATAATTTAATTTAGAATTATAAAAATTTGCAACAGAAACCTCTAAACAATCACCTCTGCAAACATCATATTGTTTGCTTCCCTGAACTAAAAAGGGAAAGGTAAGCATTTTTATTAAATTTATAGAAGAATAGAAGGTATTTAAACTTTTCTGTCACTTGCGAGGGGTTAGAGGGATTGTTATGTTTTTTATTTTTAGGAAATTGATACAGCATCAACTGCTTCTTCGTCCATTCCAAGCATTGGTCCAAACATATTAATCATCCCATACACTATTCCTGCCCAAACAAATTCTTCTGCTTCAATTTTTTTTACTTCTTGTATTTCTAGAAGTGAAGTCAAATATGGGTTAAGAGCATACCCTTATTCACTTATCGAAGCTGGACATATGGGACAAAACATTCAATTAGCTAGTAGAGAAATTGGAGTTGGTTCTTGTTCGGTTAGTGGTTTTGTTGATAAGACTATTAGGGAAATTCTCGATTTAACTGAAAACGAAATACCTATATATTCTATTAGTCTAGGATATATAAGTAAAATATAAAATGAAAACTTTAATTGATAATAATTTTGAAATAAATTTATTTTTTGATAATCTTA
This sequence comes from uncultured archaeon, assembly GCA_965373065.1. GTDB lineage: Archaea > Nanobdellota > Nanobdellia > Pacearchaeales > GW2011-AR1 > JAUWPB01. The sequence continues at coordinate 3,439 of CBDVES010000002.1, forward strand.
ATTTAAAAAATGCTGGAAAGATTATTGACAAAAACATTGAAGAAATAAAAAATAATAGTAAAATTGGATTTGCAGGATTTATTGATAAAAAGTTTTTAAGCTCAATCATTGACAGATGTTCTTTAGATAACAAGAGAGAACACAAATATTTTGATACAGATGAAATATTAAAAAACAAAATCATTGAAGTTACAAAGATTACTTTAGACGAATTAAAGAGATTTTCAAAATCTAAGAAATATGTTTTTATTTTTCCTTGCTTTGATAATTTTGTAATAGACAAAATGGGGGGCTTAACTGGTTTTTGTCCTTGGAAAAATGTTTTAATGATTTTTTTACACCCAACAATTAATTGGGAAATTGCTTTAAAAGAAACAATTGCTCATGAATTTGCACATGCAACATCCCCTTTTTATAATGGAGGAGATATAACTATCGGACAAGGAATAATTTTTGAAGGTTTAGCTGAACATTTTAGGGAATTTGTTTTTGGTGGAAAAACTGCTCCTTATTCTAAAGCTATTAATAAAAATGGAATCAAAATGTTTTTTAATGAGTTAAAATATAAATTGAATTTAAAAAGCGATAGTTTTTATTCTGAAGTATTTTTTGGCACTGGCAAATATCCTATGTGGACAGGATATAGTATTGGTTATTATTTAGCTGGAAAATATTTAGAAAATAAAAAAAATGTTGATTGGAATGAACTTTTAAGAAAAGATCCAAATGAAATTTTTGATTTATCTTAAACAGAAAGAGAAGCTGTTAATGTGTTTGTTAAATCTGAATCTGCTCCAAACATTGGTGCAAAAGTCTGCACTGCTATAGCAACCATTCCTGCCCACATTACTCCTTGAAGAATTCCTCCAGCAGAATAACCCCCTCCTGATTGAAATGCCTCAGGATTAGTTTTTAAAATTTCTTTACCTGCATCGCTTGTTGAACTTATCCAATTTTTTCCATCCCATACTGTTCCTGCTTGACCCATGTTTTTAGTAAAAGACCCGGCAATCTGTCCCCCGTATCCAAGACTAGCTGGAGCTACTGGACTAGGTGTTGTCGAGAGTAGTTGTTGGTCTGTTGACATATCTAAAAGGTTTCCACTTGCATCAATTTCTACCATCTCACCTCCTTGTTCTTTCCAGTACTGATTAGTTTTGGAATCCCAATACAGTCCATTTTCATTGCCAAAAAATCCGTCTTTATTAAAATCTGTATATCCAGAAGGAGTTTTATATGCAGAAACAATTTCAATATTCGTCAATGAAATTAAAAAACATATAGCAAAAATTGATAAAACTAAATTCAAAATTAAAAAATTTACACCAATTTTTTTCATAAGAGAATTAAATAAAACATCTTTATAAATTTTTGTAGGATGTCAATTAATTAAAATTAGATTGTTTTTACTACATTCTTTTTATCTAGTATAGGGTAGTAATGTTTCTGGAGAAGGATTTGCCTCTTTAATTATCTGAAGATAACCTTCACATTTTTCCACATTTTTTATCTGCCACACTGCCCGAGATTTTCCATTTGTTCTTAAAACAATTACATAACCTTTTTCAGGAAATCTACCTTGATTAAAATTATTAAAAACATATTTTCTATAATTATTTTCTCCGACGACTTCAATTTCTTCTTTTTCTGTATCTAAATTAACTATTTTATATGTGTAGATTTTTCTTATTTGTTCTTGTTCCTTATAAACATTAACCTCAACCCTGTCTTGTCCAGAACCCCAAACCTCTTTAGCAATACTTTCATGCATATAAGTTCTAAACATATCTTGTGAAAACTGCCTTCCTTCTGGGGTCATCCCACACCCATCAATAACCAAACTCGCAAGTCCAAAACCTGCTATTGCAGTTCCTGTTATTATTTTATTTTTTAATAATTTTTTCATCTTATTTTCTATATTTTACCCTATTTAAATGTTACTATAAAGTGACACCTCTCAATACCCCCAAATTCCAATATAATTTGTATTGTTCCCGCAATCCCCAATTGAATTACATATATCATTCATCTCATCCAACCATCCTGCTCCTAAACACTTGCAATTCTCAACACACTTTTTATTTCCTGTTAATTTCTTTTCATATTTTACAACACATGCAGTGCTTACCATTGAGCATAGCGATTCAGCATCTCCCTCTATATTCCAAAAATCAAATCCCGGAGCATATAGTGGAACACATCTTTCCTCCACCCATTTGCAATCTCTTTTATCTGTGTTCTCGCAATCCTCTTCATCCTCCTGAGAAACACAATCCTGCCACATATTCACTCTGCACCCAGCTGTTTTAAATCCATTAATCTCTGATTCAAGACAAACCTCTTGCCTGAAATCTGCACACGGCTCTACACTGACATCTCCGTTATAACACACTAATCTAAAATATCTTCCTCCGGGCAAATCTATTCCTGAACTGCTGATTTCTCCATTGTCATCTATTTTAATTGTGCTAACTCCTTTAACATCTGCACACCATGTTTCTCCGTGGCTGTAACTTTCACCTTCATACTCACAACCCAAATCCCTGCAAATATAATCTCCATAATTTGGTCTTACTCTGTCCTTTCCTCTTTCATATTTTTTACAAGTGCTTCCCAAATAATAATCACAGTTCCCGCAAGTTGCTGAATCTGCATTTGATGCCCCAGGATTGCAACTTTCTGCTTTCCCATAAATCTTTGACCAGTATTCTTTATTTTCAATTTTAGAAGAATCATATATATTTGCCAGGTTCCCGCAACTGTCTATAAAATAAACTTCATCTCTTCCTTCTACACATTTTGTTTGTTCAGTAGGACCGCAGTTAGTTCCTAATTGTTCAGCAGAACATAAATAACCTTCATGGAATTTTACATTAGAATCGGCAGAACTAATTTCCATCTCTTGGCACTCTTTTTTTGACAAAAACAAACAAGTTGTTTCATATTCTTCTTCAAATACACAAGCCCCTTTGACATCTGATGTTGCGCTTGCAATACATTGCATTTCATTTTCAATATCTGTCCTGAAATTAATTTCCAGACCATAAACCGATGCAAGGCGTTTGCACCTTGTCTGTGTAACAAAAGCTGCCTGGTCTCCTATTAAACAACATCCTAATTCACATTGGGGAATCTCACATTGTGCATCACTTTCCCAAACACCATTAGAATCTTCACAAACTTTTTGAGGGGAATTCTCCATGCAAGTTCCTTCCTGACTATTATAACAACACCCTAACTGACAATAAGAAGTTGCCTCGCACGATGTCGGCACTTTTCGAAAATCATTGTCGCAGTTTTCTTCAGGAGAATTCTGGCACCATGCCCCGGCAATTGTTTTCTCACAGCAATATGAAACTCCCTGTGCAGAAATAATACTAACTAAAAAAATTGCTAAAACTATTCCTAATGTGAAATTTTTTTTGTTTATCATTTTATTTCAATCCCCTGTTTAACTGCTTCTCTCACAATTGTTATTTGATTTTTTAACTTATTAAATTCTTCTGGAGTATAACATAAAAAATCCACAGGATAATCTAAATTCCAGTAATCATAAAAACTTACACCTCTTCTTAAACCCCCTTCTTTTTTAAAATTCTCACTTACAATTATTAAATCAAAATCACTCCATCTATTTGGCTTCCCGCTTGCTCTGCTTCCAAATAATATCATTTTTTTAACAGGAATTTTTTCTAATATTTTTCTTTTGAACTTTCTCAAAAGTTCTATATGTTTTGTTCTACCCATTTTTTTTGTTTCTTCTCTCATTTTATTCTAAAGTTGTCATTGATGTCATCATCACACTGCTTGTCCCATAACCAGGAGGCCACGCAACACTCCGCGCCGCAAACTGAAATTTATCCAAAGTGTTTCTGTCTGTCAAAATATAAACTGTTGAACCATCTGACTGCTTTTTCTTTTCAACTTTCAGGTCATGATAATAATTCATATAAACAGTTGTTTCTGCGTCGCCATAACGAGCTTCCCAGTTTAATATGCTATTAGCAACACTTACTAATTCATAAAGATTATTGTTCACAACCACTCTAAACGCGTCATAGTTTTTTGTGTCCCCTTTTGTTAAAGTCATTGAACTCCCTAGGTTAGCAACAATCTTCTTCGGCAACAACTCAACACTAATCTCTCCCTGATTCAGGCCAACATCATATCCTTGCTTTTCATAACTCTTTTTTAAGTCATCAAAACAATCATTAACAGTGCTCGCAATAGAACCTTTTATTTCATCCTCAATATGCTCTTTTAACATTGGCTGTTGCATAACACATGTTTTGTAATACTCTGATGTATAACACAAGTACTCAATCTTCTCATTGTTGTAAAGAATATAATGCGTCGGTGCTAAACTCCCTCCCTGCAAAGATAATTCATTGACACTCTTTTCAATTTCTTCTTCCACACAATTTTTCATAAACTCAGTCGGGTTCTGTTCAGCAAATCCAATCATTGTGCTGATCTGTGGATAAAAAAGATAAATCAAAATTCCCAAAGCCACAATTACAATTGCAACAATTATAAAAATCGTTATTTGCGAGCGTTTTGACTTTGGACAAAATTTTCCACTAAATCCCGAAGTCAAGGCGGGAGTTGCTTTTTTTTCACCTCTTTTCATATTCTCTTTAAGATATCCTCATTTATAAATTTAATTTAATTACAAGCTACTTGGCTCAACAATAATCGCACAGTCTGGATTTTCATTTTCCCAAATGTCCTTGCATTTTACATGATAAGTTTGCCCTGTAATCCAGTCTGCAGTATGCTCTGTTGAAAGTGCGACAGTCATGGATGTTGCATTGTCAATATTAAAATTACACCTGTTGAAATCATAATAACACTCTGCTTCTTCATTTGTAATTAACTTAAGGTTGCCTCCACTTTGATAAGCCCGAACAACAATTGGAGGGGATGAATCTATTTTAATTGTAAAATTAATATTTCCATAAGCAATATTTTCAGCTTCATCCTCGCACTTTATCGGGATATTAAAATTTCCTCGCATTAAATTTAATCCTGGCTGGGTATGTGAATTTGAAAAAGTATTCAGAAACTGCACCCAATTTCCTGCCCACTCATAATAGCAAACACTCACTCCAGCATCTATCCCTCCTGAAGTTTCAACTTCTAAGTCAACAGAAATTGGTTCAAATCCTTGTTCAATTATTCCCTGAGGAAAAACAGAATCAATATTTAATTCATTTGCTGTTACATAAATTGTGTAAATAAAATCTTTTGAATTAATATTTCTTTCTCCATACTTTTCTATATCTTCAGCTGTCTGAACCCATGGTTTGTCTTTGCATTTAATATAAAATTTATTTTCACTATTTAAATTTGTTAAAGTAGTGTTACAAGACCATCCATATAATTCTGGATTTAATAAATCAGTATTGCATTGCATGAAGTTTGTCATCTCATCATAATTTTTATTTTCAATAACATCATACCTGCACTCTGCTGGTTCATTGAGATAAATTGTTAGACCAGTTTCAGTTGTTCCAAACTTTAAATAAGAGCCATCTTCTGGAATAAACTTTGTTATATATGCTGCTGTTAAATCAGGGCCAGAGTTAATGCAGAAGTTTACTGCATATTCCTCTATATTAAAATTTCCGTGAACATCCTGGCACCGCACATACATATTCATATCTCCAAACATCTCTTTTAAATCTCCTGTGACATTATAAACACTTAAACTATCTAAACTTGGCATTGAAAAACTAAAACTATGATTTATGTCAAATGAATTTTGCTCAAGAGGATAATTATTCATCTTGTCATAATTGTCTGTTCTTTCAAACTCATATTTACACTGGCTAAATTCATCTGTTTTTAGAGAAAATAAAACAGGGGTGAATTCCTGAATGCACTCTCCATTATCTTTTCTTATTTCAACTTTTTGTGTTTCTTCATTAAAAAATTTATAACCTTTAGTTAAAACTTCATTGGGAGAAATTACAGGAGGGTTTGATTCATATTCAATACTCTGGCAAACAGGATTTTCTTCATTTTCATTTAACAACTTACATGCCTGTCCAAGACTTTCACATCTATATTTAGAACATGGCTTTAAAGAATCTTCATTACATGTCTCACAATCATCTCCTCCTAATGGTGCTGTCCAGGGCATGCAGGTAAATTCAACTTTTACTTCTTTTGTTTTTCCCCATCCAATAAGCCAAGTATAAATCATTATAATTACTACGATAACTAGCCCCCAACCTGTTGCACTCAAACCAGCTAAACTACCTGTTAATGATGCCCCACTCATTAAGATTCCTCCAGCAACCCCTCCAGCCAGTACCATAACTGTTGCTGCATTCCCTGATATTCCAAGATAACTTGCAAGATATAAACCTGCAAATGCACCAATTGCAAATCCTGCAGCAGCATATCCGATTGCTCCTAAAGTAGTAGCTACTGTAGTGCTCGCGAGTCCTATCATTCCTCCACCAGTTGCTACCGTGGTTGTAGTCGTAGTTGTAAGTGCGACTAAGCCTAATTTTCCTGCCCCTAAAATCGCTGTACCCAAACCTCCACTAATAGTTCCCAACATCTTTACGCTTTTATCTAATCCACTTTCCTCTTCTTCTGGAATAGTTGTGCTTGTTCCTCCAATAGAACTTAAAAAATCATCTATGTCCTGTGGTTCTACAAACTGCCCATCTACTATCTTTGAATAATCTTTGTAATCTTCCCATGAAACACTCGGAGCTCCTGAAACTTTTATATTATCTGTTCCTTCACCAATATAATTTACATAACTCCCGCAATCTCCCAATGAAACACACAAGTCATTCATTTGTTTTGCAAATTCTCTGCTTTCGCAATTACAATTTTCTTTACACTTCCAACGTCCTTTCCAATCCTTCATATATATCACAGTGCATGTCTGGCTTGCCATAGAGCATATTGCATCACTTGTACCTGAATCATCTTTTAAATCAAATCCTCGAGGATATCTTCCAACACATAAATCAAATTTAAAATATGAATCAACATTAATATTCTTAATCATGCAGTGTGTGTTTTCATTGCATTTTTCTTCCATTGTGTCTAAATCAGAATTATAATCCAAACACAAACTTGCCTCATTTGCAACACAAGAAGCAATTGAAAATGTTTCCCCGTTTTCTTCTATTACTGACTGGGTGCAAACAGCCCCTCGATAATCAGCACACGGCTCTGTTTCAACTTCTCCTTCAACACAATATCTTTTCCAGTGCCTGCTTCCAACTGTATCTTTACCATCTCCAATATATGAATCATAAACACACCAGCTCTCTCCATTTTCCCTTGTGCCCTTTAGGGCATCAACACAATTCATTCCCTGACAAACAAAATCTCCGTCTTTAATATGTGTGTCTCCAGAACTTGTTTCAGAACACCTGCTTCCTAAAAAATAGTTGCAGTTCCCGCAATTTTCAGAATCAATATTTGCAGAATCAGAATTACAGCTTTGCTCTTTTGTTAAGATTTTTCCATTGTTCCACGAGGCATCTTTGTCAGAAGAATAAATATTTTCCTGATTTCCGCAAGAATCAAACCAGTAAATCTCGTCTTTGCCTTCTATACAACTTGTTGATATTTGCCTTCCACATTCTGTTTCTAAATCAGGATGCGAGCATAAATAATCCTGATAAAAATCTCCATTATTTGATAAACACTCTGCTTCTGTTTTTATACTGCAAACTCCATGCAAAATACACGCTCCTTTAAACTGGCTTGCACCAAGTGCCAGACACTCTGACTCTGTTTTTATATCTCTAAAATCTTTTTCAAAACCTTGTTGCAAAGAAAGCATCTCACACCTTGTTTCTGTAACAAACTTAGCATTACTTCCCAAAACACAACATCCTTTTTGGCATTCTGAAATCAAGCAATTAATATCATTATGCCATTCTCCTCCTTCTGATTCACATTTCTTTTTTGGGGACTTTGTAGTGCACAAACCTTCAGCACTGTCAAAACAACATCCAAGTTTGCAATCAGCAGTATTATCACATGATGTTGGCAAAGGAGCAACTGCACAAAGCTCAGGCGTAGTTGAGGGAATATCCTGACATATAGCCCTGTCAGTTGTTTCAAAACAGCATGTCCAGGATACATCTAAATCAAGAGGGTTTTGTTGAGGAGGATTATCAGGGGCATTGAGAATTATTTCTCTGCAATTAATAGATGCACAACTTCCTTGATATAAATTTTTCGCACACATATCTTGATGAAACATAGAAACATCCTGGCAAAATATTCCTGTATTTGTTTCCGGACAACAGTGAATGCAATCAACAGAACAATAACCATTAACCAAATCTCTGGCACAATTTTGATAATTTAAATTTACATCTTGACACAACTCTCCCTGATTTGTCTCAGGACAGCAACGCTCGCAGTTAATACTATTGCATGTTCCTTTGGTTAAATTATATTTGCAGTTGTCAGAATAATAATTGTATTGGTCATAAAAAGAATAAAAATCATCTCTATCTATGTAATGAGTTTGACAGTGCCTCCCTGCTTTTGTTTCAGGACAGCAATAATTACCCCACTTATATGCAGAAACAATTCCAATTTGTTTTATAGAGAAAACCCCAATTAATAAATTCAATCCAGATTTAGCGATTTTTTTAATTTTACCCTCGCTAACAATTTTCTCTTTTTCAATTAATTTATCTGTTTGATGAATCATATAACTATATGCAGCAGTCATATTCATTAATAAGAGAATCTGGAGTATTACAATAAGTAGTAAAGAGAGTTCTGGTTTTTTTGTTTTGTTTTTCATTTTTTAATATTATTTCACATTCCTGGAGGTATCACACAACCTCTCACAGCAAATCTAAACTTCTCTTTACTGTTTCTGTGTTCAACAGTATAAATTGTTATTAAATCTCCTGTTCTAAATTTATCTATTTTAAATTGAGGATAAAAAAGCATAAACCCCAAATGTTCAAAATGACAAAACCTTGCTTCCTGGCTGACTATCTCCTGAACAACAACTGCCAAATCATAAAACCTGCTCGGTATAATTATATCAAGATTTTCCTGTTTTGTAGTCTCACCTGATTTTGTCAAAATAAGTTCTCCGTCTATATTAACAACAACTTTCTTAGGCATTAATTCAATTTCAAATCCATCATATGTCGCATCAACAACATACCCTCTTTTATCTAAACTCAAAACTAAATTATCAAAACAGTTTCTGACATCTTCAGAAATATAATTATATATTTCTTCTTTCAAATGTTGAATTAACATTGGCTCCTGATTTATGCATGGAAGATAATAATTTTGATTATAACAAAGATAAGAAATATCTGTAAAATCCTGTTCCTCACTAAACTTAAATGTTCTGTTAAGAGGATTGTTTATGTAGCCTCCTTGCGAAGAAATTAATTCAATACCCTCTATTAATTTATTTTCAATGCAAACCTCCAAAAACCCCCCTGGATTCTCCTCTGGTTTTTCGTTAATTCCAGGAAGAACATTCTGCCTAAAAAGAAAGAAAAATACAAAAGCTGTGATTATCAATATGCCTATAATTATAAAAATCGTTACCTGCCCCTTTTTTTTCATAGAAGAATTAGGATATTTATGCTTATAATCTTTTTGCTTTGATATATTAAATTAGCCCTTCGTGCTAGTCTTCAACTCGGACAAGCTCATTTGTTATTAATATTAACATTTGTCAAAGGAGCTAATCCTCAACTCAAACCAGCACTCGGTATTGATATGTTAAATTAGTCCTTCGTGCTAGTCTTCGGTATCCACTCTCGGAGCTAAAATAAAATTAAGCTCCATACCCTCTGTTCTTAAATCCATTTTCAAAGGATGGTCATTTGCAAAATTTAAAACTGTTTTTTCACAAAGCTTTGAGCCCTTAATAAACTTGGACAAATATTCCAAGCTATATCTTGACTTGCAGTTTTCTGCCTGTATTTTTGCCTCGTCCCCTGAAAACTCAGACCTTGCAGAATCCAAACCTTTTGCTTCAATTATAAATTTTCCCTCTTCAATTATAAATGAACAGGCATCAGCAACAACCCCGCAGTCTTCAATCGAAGCAATCAGGTCAATTGAGTTTAACTCCACCCTTGAACTAAACTCCAGACTCGGCATTTCCTTGTCCTCGCTGTCTATCTCAATAAGACTTAAACTAAAATTCCTTTTTATTCTGTCATAAATCTGAATATTCAATAAATTATCTTTTTTCTCTAAAATCAAAGAACTTTTAACCCCGCATCTTTTTAAAATTCGTTTTAAATTATCTAGATTAATTCCTAAAACCTCGTCGCCTGTCTCAAACTGAGAAAAAGCACTTTTCGGAAATTTAAATCTGACCATGGCAACATTTGCAGGGTCCATTGCAATAACACTCATCCCAAATTCATTTACCTTTAACCTAACTTCTGTAACTAATTCTGAAATAAGTTCAACGACCTTTGAAAAAAGAGCAGGATTTTCTAATTTAACTAACATGATTATAAAAATATAATTTATCTTTTAAATATTGTTGTTGTGAAAAGAATAATGAGATTAACTCAAATCCAATTCATACAATGCTTGAACTTCATCTTCAGATAAATCTCTGTTGAAAATCATTACTTCATCTATTGAGCCGTTGAAATTATATTGTATTCCGGCACCCCCAATAAATAATTTTTTTGCATCTATAGTCATTATTCCAGGATGAGACACTTCTCTAATTTGAATTCCATTTATATAAAACTTCATATATGTGCCATTAAAACTTACTCCAACATAAGTCCACACATCTTTAGCAATAGTTTCTGTGCTTGTTTCTGTATATGGTGTCCCCCCTATTTTACATCTAAATATAAGATTATTAGTACTGCCTAATTCCATTTCATATTGATAAAATTTAGATACTATTCTCTGGGAGATTTCTAACTGAAGAGGTTTAATCCAAGCAGTGATTGTTATTTCATCTGGCGGTGCTAAATTACTATTATTCCCACAATCAATATAATCATTCTCCCCATCAAATCCACAAGCTTGTCCGTATTTACCGTCGGCATTACAATTAGCACCATTTATAGTTCCATCATTCCCCCCAATCTCATCCAAAGCATTGCCTTCAAATCTCCACCAAGAAATTGCTCCAAGATTTATTATAAATTTCGTTTCATTAAATATACAAACCCCGTTAATACAATCAGCAGTAGAATTACAAGTTCCGCAATTTAAAGTTCCTCCACAACCATCATCCCATGTTCCACAATTATAACCTAAACTGCCACAAGTTTCAGGAGTACACCCAGTTTCACAACTTCCTCCAACACAACATAAATTATTACAATCTGAACTTAACTGGAAAGAGCCTCCCTGACATATCTGTCCGGTACTACAACATGTTCCTCCCAAGTCAGCTGCACAATCTTGAGGAGATGTTCCATCATTTCCATTACTTTCTTTAACTTGATAAACATCAGCAACATTCCCTAAGCTTTGTTCTGCTCCTAAAAGAGGATAAATTGAAACTGTTTTAATATCAGAAACATCTAATTCGCTCAGAGTAAAAATAAAACTTCTTTCTCCTAATTCTTTCAGAACTACATCTTCCTCAAAAATTTCTGAATTAACACCGTCGCTGACAACAAATGTTATCCCAGTCACATCGCCTGCCCCTGGATTTCTTTTTATTATTATGCTCAGATTATTTGTAGAATTATCAATAACAACTTGTTTAATTTCCAAATCAACTGTGAACTTTCCCAAAGAAATCTGCTCAGCACCCCCGGAAATAACATTTTTTAGGACAACCCAAATAATCCCAACTGCAACTAAAACCAAAAGAATAATTATCAAATATGTAACCACTGTTGACAAACCTCTCTTTTCCATAAGAGAAATAAGAATAAAGAGTTTTTAAAATTATTTATTCAATAGATAAACTTTTACGACAAATAATATAAACTTCTTTAATTTTATTTTTATATGCAAAAAAATCCCGCTTCTTATAGAGAGCAAAGAATAAGAAAAATAACTCACTTATACTACTCAAGGTCAGATGTGCAAAAGGCAATGCTGGAGTTTTCTAAAAACAGGGAGATTTGCCCGAGGTATTTTGAAGGTTTTGGAAAAAGACCAGACTCTTTGCAATATGTCGGGGATATTTTTGAATTAGTGAAAAAAGGAGCAACTTCTTTCCACTGTTCAGAAGAACTTTGGCACGACCCATTGAAAATAATTACAGGCATGACTGAAAAACAGTCAGATGAATTAAGAATTGGCTGGGATTTGTTAATTGATATTGACAGCAAATATATTGATTATAGCAAAATAATGGCAGAGATTATAATCAAGATGTTGAAATTCCATGGAGTTAAAAACATCGGCGTGAAATTTTCAGGTTCCAAAGGGTTTCATCTGATTGTTCCATGGAAAGCTTTTCCAAAACAAGTAAACCAAATTAATACCTCAGATAAGTTCCCGGAATACCCCCGGATAATCACCAGGTATATTATGGAAAAAACAAAAGCAAAGTTAATTGAAAAGATAAGCGACTTAAAAAGACCAAATAAATATATCAAAGATTTCCAGGCTCCAAAAGAAGTAATGCCTGATTTAGTTTTAGTTTCTCCAAGACATTTATTTAGAATGCCTTACTCTCTCCACGAGAAAACAGCGTTGGCAAGTGTTGTTTTAAATCAGAACAAGATTTCTGAATTTGAGCTCAGGGACGCAGATCCATTAAAAGCAGAAGTAAAAGATTTTATGCCAGATTCAGAAGAGGGCGAGGCATCTGAACTTTTAATGCAGGCATTGGACTGGCACAGGGAAAATAATCTTGCATCAAATGATAATGAAAAAAAAGAATTCAAACCTATTCAACTTAAGAACCTTTCTGAGAGTCACTTTCCTCCTTGCGTGAAAAAAATCCTGCAGGGTTTGGTCGACGGAAGAAAAAGAGCCTTGTTTGTTCTTATAAATCTTTTTCGGTCTGCAGGCATGGATAGAGACGAATTAGAAAAAAGAATAGAAAATTGGAATTCTAAAAACAAACCCCCGATAAAACAAGGTTACATCAAATCTCAACTTATGTGGTCTTATAAAAGAAAACATATTCTGCCCCCAAACTGCAAGGAATTTTATCAGGGAATCGGTGTTTGCCTTCCAGACAATTTTTGCAGCAAGGTAAAAAATCCTGTGAATTATGTTGTTCGAAAGAATTTTATCAGCAATAGAAAAGTTGGGAAGAAAGATAAGACTAAAATCTGATTTTACTTTCTTTTAATAATTTTAAACAGAATTTAACCAAGGGTTTTAGATTTCCATTTAATTGAGATTCTTCCAGAGATTTATAATACAAATGTTTTTTTGAATTAGGGATGTTTATCATTGGATATTTATTTTTATACAAAATAAAATTTAGTAATAATCTCCCAACCCTGCCGTTCCCGTCAACAAAAGGATGAATTGTTTCAAATCCTGCATGAAAATAACACGCGACAACCAAAGGATTTAATTTCTTTTTATTTTTTGAATACCATGTGAGCAATGATTTTATTTCAGAAGCAACTTCTCTGGGTTTTGGAGGAAGCCAATTAGTTCCACGAATATAAACCTGAACATTTCTATACTTTCCAGTCTGGGATTTTAATTCTGGTCTCAAAGTATTTTCCACAACTAATTTATGCAATTCGCAAATAAAATTTTTTGTAATATCTCCCTGATATTTTAAAAGATAATCAAAAGCTTTCTTGTGATTCAGCACTTCATTAATTTCCCTAAGTGATTTTGCCGAGGGGGTAATTTTTTCAAATAATAATTGAGCAGTTTCATGCAATGTCAGGGTATTGCCTTCTATTGCAGTAGAATCATAAGTAAAAAAAGAACAAAAAGATTCATATCTGTTTTCAAGAGTAATTTTTGGTTCTTTGGAAAAATCTTTTTTTATTTTTTTCAAGAGTTTTATTTCCTGCTCTGTTATAAGATTACTGAGAACAACCAACTCTTTATCTGCTATTTTTGCTTTTTTTATTAATTCTTTTTTATTTAAATCAACACCAAGATAAATTCTCTTTTTTTTAACTTTTTTTCCTTCTCTTACAGATTTTACTCTATAATAATACTTCTTCTTATTTTTCTCTTTAATTTCCGTATATACCATGATATTTTATACGTCTACATTGTTTATAAATCTTTCTGAGGTGTAGACGTATTACTATTAGTTATGAATTATATAGTAAGGAAGAATTTTATTGCAAATAAAAAGGAAAACAAAAACTAAAAAGAAATTTATATAATCCTCTAAAAATATTTAACCAGGAGAACTAACTGCCCAACCAATTTCCAATAAAGTTTCTTTGAATATCTCTCTGTTTCGTTTCATAAATAATCTTGTTACTAATAAATCCTTGGGGATAAAATTTCGTTTTTCAATAACCGCTATAGGAATATTTTCTACTTTATCATAAGTTAATCTCCCAATTTTATCTTTCCTATAAAAGACCGCTATCCCATCTTTTTCTTTGTTCATAATATAACCTAAACCCCCTAATCTTTTTACAGCATCATATTTCATACGAAGTTCTTCTTCAAGAGTAATTGGTCTTTCATAAATAGATTCCATTTTTTAGTTAAACAAATGTGTTTTATAAGGATTATCGTGTTTTGTTTCATCGCGTAATAATTTCCAAAGCATCTCTGTGTTTTAACTCATAATTTTTTCCTAAAGCTCTTTTTGTTCTTGCATCAATTGCTTTGATAAAATTCTTTCCAAAATCAGTATGCAAAAAATAAGCAAAGTCCAAAGCTGTTGAACCTTGTGGAAGCAAAAAACAATCAGGCAAAATATTTCCCTTGCTGTCTTCTAGTTTATTTGCACTTGCCGGGAATACTGCAATGTATTTTAATAAATCAAAAACAGCATAATCCAAAACTTCCTGAACACCTGTCTTCCCATAAACATCAAGAACATTTTTTTTAATTTTTTCCAACGCCTGTTTTTGTTTAGAAGTTAATTCTTTTAAAATCTTGCCCTCTTTTGAGGCTACACTTTTAGGTGTGAAATCTTTTTCTCCGGGAATATATTCAATTAATTCTGCTTTTGCTGCCTGTCTTAAAGCAAGTTCAGAATCTGCAGAGCAGGGAATAACAATTAAATCAGAAAATTCTGTTTTCAACTTTTCATAATTTTCTTTTCCTTTTTCTGTATCAATTTTATTTGCTGCAACAATCATTGGTTTGCTTTTTTCTCTCAATGCTGAAGCAAATTCTCTAAGTTGTTTGTCTTTCCACATGCTTGGTTTTTCCTGAGCACTTAATTTCAGTAAAACATCTTTAACTTGTTCCTCTTTAACTTTTAAACCAGAAAACTGTTTTGCAACAGCTTCGGCAAAATTTGCATTTTCCATTTCAGTTTTTCTTGCGAAACTTTTCCAAACTTTCATTAAGATGCCATAATACCACTCATTTAATTCTTCTTCTAAAAAAAGAACATCCTTGCAGGGATTATGATTTTTTGTTGGTTTTCCTTTTTCGTCTGTCTCGCCTGAAACATCTACAATATGCACAAAAACATCTGCCTGCCTTAAGTCATCTAAAAATTTATTTCCCAAACCTTTTCCCTGGCTTGCTCCTGGAACCAATCCTGCAACATCCATCAACTCAATTGGCACAAATCTCTGGTGTTCAATGCAAAATCCATGACTTGGATTGCACTGGGTGTTGAATTCCTTATCAATACATTCAACTTTCACATAACCTACACCATGATTTGCTTTTATTGTTGTAAAAGGATAAGAAGCAATCTCAACCTCTGCCAGAGTCGCTGCTTTGAAAAAAGTAGATTTTCCTACAGACGGCTTTCCTATCAGACCAATTAACATAAGATTAATCAGGGAAAAACCTTTAAATAGATTATTAATTTTAAATTTATACGAGCCTATAGCTCAGTCTGGTCAGAGCGCTGGTCTTATAAGAACTTAATCCATCAGGATTATGAATCTCCTGGATTCGTCTAAGAGAGCCAGAGGTCCTCGGTTCAAATCCGAGTAGGCTCATATATGAATTCTTTGAATTCCATTTATCTTCTGATTATAAATTAACCTCTGGAAGAGGTCTTCGGTTTTCAAATCCCGAGCGATTTCCGAGGCTCAACGAAGTTGGGTCATCCCGTGGGATGGTAGGGACAAAATTGGAAATAATTAATAACCCGTGTGAGCGAGTTTATTGGGAAGCGACAAATTAAAAATATTGATAACGGCTTCACAATGAAGGAGTAGGGAGTTAAGTAGGATCATATATAGAATTCAAAAAATTGACATCTCAAATTAAAAACATTTAAATAGAATATTTATTTAATTAATTCATTAAAGAGGAAGATGGCAAAGAAAACAAAATCATTAAAAGAAGATTCAAAACTATTTGCTTTTTTAGCAATACTCTTGAGTGTAGCAGGTTTTATAATTGCACTGCTTGCTAAAAGAAATGATAAATATGTAATGTTTTATGCAAAGCAAAGTCTGATACTTTTTATCGCAGGAATAATTACAAAAATTCTTTCAGTATTATTAGTTTTAACAATTATTGGGATTATTGCAGTTCCTGTTTTATGGGCGATTTATATTATATTATGGATAATTGCTTTAATAAATTCTTTATCAGGAAAACAAAAACCAACTCCCTTAATAGGGCAATATGCAAGAAAAATAGATTTATAATTCTAAAATCTAATTATTTCTAAACCAGGTACATTTATAAACTCTATTTCTCCTTAATTTTTAGCTAAATAGTTTAATACTATCTAACTCTGCAAAGAGTGGCTAAAATAAAATGACAATATATGATACTGATGCACAAGAGTATAACTTAAAATTAGCTGAAGCTTTGAAGCAGGTTCCTGAGTTTAAACAGCCAGAGTGGATTGAGTTTGTTAAGTCAAGCCCAGCAAAAGAAAGACCCATAGAAGACTCTGATTTTTGGTATAAAAGAGCCGCGAGTATTTTAAGGCAGATTTATCAAAAGAAAATTGTGGGGGTTAACAGACTAAGAACTAAATACGGAAGTAAAAAAAACAGAGGGATGCAACCGGAAAAATTCAAGAAAGCTGGAGGGAAAATCATTCGGACAATTTTGCAACAGGCTGATGCTGCGGGTTTTACTGAAATCGCTAAGACTATAAAAGGTGTTAAAGGAAGAAAACCCGGAAGACAATTAACTCAAAAAGGAAAAGAGTTTATGGAGGAAGTGAAATAAAATGCCAATAAAAAATCAAGCTAAAAAAACAAAACTTGCGAAAGAAGCGCGAAAGACAAAGTGGGCGCCTGTCTGGGCTGTTTTGAAAAAGTATGGAATTGGAAAAAGAGTTCATCCGTCGGTTATGACTAAACACAGAAGGTCATGGAGAAGAACTAAATTACACATCAAACCAAGAAAAATGAGGAAGTCGCACTTTGGATAAAATGGAACGAGAATATTATTTAACAGATAAACAAGTAAATAGGTCAATAGATAAATTGTCAGAAGCAGGAATTTTTCCAAAACAAAGAAAAAAAATGTTTGTAAGTTATGAGATAACGAATGATGCGTTCCCAACAGAAAAGATTACATTACTCTTAACAAATAAAGAACATTTAGAAAACCAAGAAAAGAATATGTGGCTTTTTACTCCGTTGGAAAATCCAGATCATTTTAATAATGTGGAATCAGTTATAGGCGACTTAATAGAAATTCCTTTATCAAAAATGAGACAAATTTAAAATGGCAAAAAAAACAGAAACAAAAGAACAGGAAAAATCTAAACCAAAAGTTGAGGAAGTGAGAAATAAGCCAGTTGTGAAAGAAACTAAGTCTATTGAGAAGCCCAAAGGTTTGGAACTGGAATATGTGATTCCTCTTAGAGCCAGATGTAAAAAGGTTCCGAAATACAAGAGAGGGAATAAGGCGATTAAAACAATTAAGGAATTTTTGGTCAGGCACATGAAAATTTATGACAGGGATTTGAAAAAAATTAAAATTGATAAATATTTAAACGAGACTGTTTGGTTTCGCGGGATTAAAAAACCGCCGATTAAGATTAAAGTCAGGGCAGTCAAAGAAAAGGATTTTGTGAGGGTTGAGCTTACTGAAATGCATGAGAAGTTGAAGTTCAAGAAGTTGAGGGAAGAGAGAAGAGAGCAGA
>CBDVES010000003.1:0-21135 GCA_965373065.1 uncultured archaeon
GCGCAAAAATAAAAGAGCGTTACGAAAAATAATAAAAGTTATTAGTGGCGGACAGCGTTCCCAAATATTAGCACTTAATTAAAAGGAAAAGTAACAAGAGAAAAATGGAAAATCAAGAAAAAATAAAATCTGAATTATTGAAAAGATATGAAGTAAAATCTATGAAAGATTGGGAAGGAGTTAATGCAGATTTGATTATAACAGACCCGCCTTTTGGTATTAGGTTTAGCGGAAAAAACGGAAACTATCACAGGAATTCTGATAATGTTGTTGATGGTTATGTTGAGTGGAAAGTGAATGAATATTCCCAAAAAATAAAAGAATTATTAGAATGTATCCGAGATAATTTAAAATCAAGCGGACAGGCATTAATTTTTTCAGGGTGGAATAATAGCAATTTAATCCATAATGAGATTATGAAATTTGAGGGATTAACATTAAGAGGAAAAATGTATTGGACTTATAATTTTGCTCCTGCGTGTAGATTAAGACCTGCTCATAATGTTTATGAAGTTTTTTGGGTTACAAGAGATGGTGGATGGCATTATAATAAAAGATGTTCTACTCGTCACTGCACAGACGGAGAGTCAAATCTAACAACATTAAAATTTATCAGAGATTATAAAATGAATATGCCAAAATATCCTACAAGATTACCATTCAAATTAATTCAATGTTTATTAGAACATTTTTCAAATGAGAATGATTTAATTTTTGACCCTCTTGGAGGTAGTGGAATGGTTGGGGTTGTTGCCTCTATGTTCAACCGAGATTTTTTAGTTGGGGATTTAAACAAAAACGGAAAGATTGTATTTGAACATCTTTTAAATTATTATTTTGATAAAAATGGGTTAATGCAAGATGAAAGAATAATAGAATTTTGGAGAAAAAAGAACGGATATTAAAATTCTATTTTTTCTATAATTTCTTCTTCTTTCAGTTTTTCTAAATCTAACAAAACTTTAGATCTTCTTGGAGAACCATCAGAATTCCTAAAGTTTTTCTGAAATGATCCACACATTTCTAAAGTACTCTTATTTATTTTTATAAACATTAGTTCTTTTAAATTAAACTCAGTTTTTCTCAATCTAGATAAAGCTCCTCGCTTGATTCTTTCTTTTTCATATTTTGATTGCCCTCCCTTAATTTGTTCATGCCATTTTTGAAATGTTCTACTCACATCATTATAAACAACCTCTCCCAAAGCCATAATTACAATAACATAACCATATTTTTCTATTGCTTTAATTGTCGCTTCAGTATCGTTTATTATTACTTTGTGATTTTCAGTATTTATTGCATGAGATTTAAAATCAAAAGGTACATCAAGAAAACCATCAAAAGAAGTTCTACCATAAACTATTTTATGAAATTCCATAATTTCTTTTAAATGTTTCTCACACAAAAATTCAAAATACCATCCAATCCACTCCATTTGTCGCCAATTTCTTCCGTCATTATTTTTCATCTCAAGAATTGCTTTTTTACCATTCCAAGAAGATGGAATTGTTTTCATAATGTTAATCACTTCATTTAGATTTTCTTTTTCTATTCCCATAATTTCTCTAAGAAATCATTTCTTTTAATCTTTTCTATTTCCTCTTCTTCATCAGCTCTTTCTGATTTAAATACATCAAAACAAGTGCGCCGATTATAAAAATCCAGTCAACTAAAAATGTCAGGGCAAGAAACCCAAGAGCAATTATTGAAAACATAACAACTTTTTTATTCATAAATAATTAAAGAAATAAGATATTAAAAAAGTTCCTATCTTCAATCTTATTTTCCATTCCCGGCGTTGTCCCGAAACATTTAAAAGCAATCTTAATTAACTTATTTTAGACTGTTAGGAAAGGTAAGATTGTTCGAGCTGATTCTGAGAGTTAGATAAGTGTAAGGAGGACAAATAAGATGAAAGTATATGTAGGAAATCTGCCTTTTACAATTGACCAGGCAAAACTGAAAGAGCTTTTCGCACCTTATGGTGAAATAGAAGAAGCAACAGTAATTTCAGATAAGTTTTCAGGCAGGTCAAAAGGTTTTGGATTTGTAACTTTGAGCGATGAAGGCGCAAAAAAAGCTATTGCTGAACTGAACGAAAAAGAAGTCGAAGGAAGACCTCTAAAAGTGAATGAAGCAAAACCATTTGATGCAAACAAATCAAGACCACCAAGAAGAGATTTTAACCAGCGAAGAAGATTCTAAGATTTTTGTGTTAAAATAATCTAATTTTTTATTTTTTTATTTATTTTATAAATATTTATTTAGTTAAATATTTTATTTTTTAACTCTGCCTTTTTAATTCGACTTCATTAAGATATCTGTTAAAGTTGGATGCAAAATCCTCAACTCTAAGGACAATATCTGCACCAACATCAAGAAAAGAACCATCAACATTGTACATTCCTATTTTATTAAATCCCCCGCATATAATAATTGGTTCATCATAGCCTATTTTTCTTATTATATTAACTAAACCTACATCTTCGCTTAATCCTTTAATTTGCTTTCTCGTAATATTTTCCATTCTTTTTTCCAAATTGTCAAGAGGAATAAATTTATTGTGAATGTCCCCGCAAAAACCCATGACATTATTTATATAAGAATTAGCCCTTGTGTCTAAAATAAAAGCGTCAATTATACTTGCCCCATTGGTTTTAATCTGGTTTTTAATCACTTTCTTTAAATGAGAATCATTTTCAAAGCCACTTTTAATAAATCCTGCTTTATCCATTATTTCTTTAAATTCTGTGACAAAATGTTCAATATTTGGGTCCCTTGCTTTTCTCAAAACTCTGTCAAAAGCTAATTGATAAAATATTTCTGGCTCATCCCAGCAAACAATTGGCAAATACCCTTTAAGAGAAATCATATCCAAAAAGTATTTTCCCATTATGTCATTGCCCCCGAAATAAAGAATGGATTTCATGCTTATACTAAAATAATGATATTTTTAATGTTATGTGTTCATTAGGTTTTATCTTTAAATTTATTATAACCCAAAGTTTTCAACAAAATCTTCAATCATTCTATACTCCTGTAAAAACTCCTGACCTTTTTTTGTCAGGGAAAAAGTCTTTTTTTCTTTTTCATCAATGTCTAACCTAATAAATTTCTTGCTAATTAATTCATTGATATATTCTTTGAACATTTGTGGAGACAGGTTAGAAGCATACAGCAATCTCGTGGGTTTGATGCTCCTGTTCTCTCTAATTGCTTTCAAAATATCTCTTATTATGTTTAGTCTTTCTCTTTTACGGCTCATTTTTACCTCGCTGTTGTTCTCACCACCCCAAACAAAAACACTAAGAAAATAATTATATTTAAAAGATAAATTGCTATTAAAGTTCCCTGGTGCCAGTTAAGCAGCAGTGATGTTCCTGCATTCAAAAGCCAGGCTGCAAGACTTAAAATCATCGCGATAAAATAAAACTTAAGAAAAGGGCGGGTTTTGTTTTTTTGATAATTAAGATAACTTATGATTGATGCAAAACTAAACAGCACAATTTGTGAACAAAACATGCCATAATAAGTTGACCACAGATAATCTGCAAATACAATTATAAAACTCATTAAGTAGAAAATTAATATGTACGGGTTGAATAATGAACTGTTGTATTCTCTTTCAAAAGATTCGATTCTCTTCCATAAAAGGCTGTAGAGTAAGAAGCAACCTGCCATGATAATGAAAAATTCAAAAATGATTTTGTTCAAATAGTCAGGAAACACTTTTAAAAAATACCTCAGCATAAAACCAACGCCAAAGAAAAAGAAAGCGTTTCTGAAATATCTTATTCCATTATGCAAACTTATTCGGAAAAGCCGGTCAGTTTTGAGGACAATCACAGCGCAGATAAATATGATTATTAACGCATAAAAAATTTTGATAAGCTCTTTGTTTGCGATAATCCAATTGTAGGCATCCATAAAATTTCAGATGGTTTTCTTTATTTAAAGATATATATACTCTTGCTACATATTTCCTTTACATATCTTTTCTTCTGACGCTTTATAAAGAAGTTTTCTTTAACATTATTAATAAAAAAGGAGAGATAATACTCAAAAATTTTTAACCTCGAACACCCAAGGCAAGGTTTGTCTTTACATGGCAATATGATGGCTGGATTTATTCCAAATATCTTGCTGAATTCTATAAGACAAAACCTTGCCTTTAACTGTATTTTTTTACCAAAATCAATAAAAGATTTCAAAGTCAATTAAACCCCAAACAAAAAAAAGATGGATGAAGAAATACCTCCCTAACACACTAACAAGAAATTTGAGAATCCTTTAGGAGAGTAAGGGAACTAAATAATTTTTAATTAATTCTTCTGGTCCTCCATACTCCCAACTCTCAAGTAACTCGGGAGTTTTTTTAAGTTCCCAAAAATTTTTAATATCACTACATTGATTCCACCGAGGATTTTTTTTGATAAATTCATAAGTTGGCTTGAAGAAACTTTCTGGGACATTGGAAGTAACATCATTATGATAAAAGGTTTCCGTATCGGAAAAAGAAGGTTTTGTTACACCCAAACTTTTCTGATAAAATGGTAACCCTAATAAAAAAGATAATTTTTTAGCATCCTCACTCATTGAGTGAACAACGACATTTTTTTCTGAGAGGTGCGTAAGATAAAAAGGTATGAATGCACTATAATGTAAATTTTGATGCCCCCACCAAGGATATTTTATAACTTCTTTCTTTTTCAGCATTTCCACAAATTTATCATATTTTAAAAAAATATCCTGAGACATTTCATCAGGAAAATCTCCATCTAAAATATGAAGGTCAAAATCAGAAGATTTTAGAATTTTCTCACCATTTTTAAAATCTGGTGCAAAAGCCACATTATTTAATAATTCTAATCTTTTTAATTTCCCTTTAGATAATTCTTCTACCTTAATAACAGAATCAATATATGGGAAATCTTCTAACCAAAAAATTTTCTTTTTGTCCATATAAATATATTTAAAAAATCTTTAAAAACATTCTTATTCTTGAATATACATGAAAACAGCGGTTTTATTTAGCGGGGGGAAAGATTCTTGCTATTCAGCATATTTGGCAAAACAGCAAGGATATGAACTGACTTGCCTTATTTCGGTTTTCTCAGAAAATAAAGACAGTTATATGTTTCACACTCCTTCAATTTCAAAAGTAAAAAAACAAGCCAAAGTAATGGGAATTCCCCTGCTCATAAAAAAGACAAAAGGAAAAAAAGAAGATGAGTTAAAAGATTTGGAAAAAATAATTTCAAAAGCCAAAAAAAAATTTAAAGTTGATACAGTTGTTACAGGGGCTATAGCGTCGGTTTATCAGGCATCCAGAATTCAAAAAATCTGCGACAAATTAAAACTCAAATGTTTTAATCCCTTGTGGGGCAAAGATGAGTTAAAGTATTTAAATGAATTAATTGATGGTAAATTTAAAATAATAATCACAGGAGTTGCGGCTTATCCGCTTGATGAGTCATGGCTTGGGAGAGAGATAAATAGAAAATTTGTTGAAGAGGTTATAGATTTAAACAATAAATACAGAATCAATCCTGCAGGAGAAGGCGGGGAATTTGAAACTTTTGTTCTTGATTGTCCTCTTTTCAAAAAACCTCTAAAAATTAAAAACCAGAAAATTTCTGGGGAGAAGAATAGTTGGGGGATGGAGATTCTGGTTTGATAATATTTTCTATTATGTAATTAATCATCTTCAAAAATAAATATTTTATCAATTTTTGTTTTTAATACTTTGGCTATATCGTGAGCTAATTTAAGAGAAGGATTGTATTTTCCCTGCTCTAAAAAAATAATAGTCTCTCTTCTAACTCCAACTTTTTCTGCTAATTTTTCCTGAGTTAGATTATATTTTGCCCTATATTCTTTTATTTTTGTTTTCATATCCACTTAAACCTCTTTTTTGTTATAGTAGATACGAAATATAACAAAGGAGACCACCCCAACACAGATAATCAGTGAATATACATCTTTGTATTCTATGCTTAATTTCAAAAAAATGTCTGCATACCACAAGATTCCCATGGTTAATATAGTTGTCCAAAATGCATTATAACCCGCCTTTTCATTAATTCTTGTATATCTTTCATCCATCATGATGTCTGTCTTGGGTTTTGTTGCTGTATACAAACCTATAATTAAGATAATTACCCCAGTGAGAATAAATCCAAATCCAATTCCATGTGGATGAAGAAACAGACACATAACTATACCTAATAATATAACTCCCAAGCCCATTCCTAAAAATTGCAAAATATCTTTATCTTGTCTGAATTTCATTTGAACCCCCTATATCTTCTCTCCTTTTTTTCTGTAGTATTTTGAAAACCCAATCATTGAAATTACTAGGATAATAAACACTAAAGGTGCAACCACTCTGCCCTTTAAATTGAATAGTTCAAGAATGTCGCCCCAACCAATTATGGCCAGCACACACCCTATCACAACAAGTGTCATTTGTGCTGACTTGCCAGCAACTCTTTGTGTTCTCTCATCTTGTTCTGGTTCATTAGTTTTTTTGCGTTGTATCAACTTTATAACATATGCAATTATTGCTCCAGTTATACAAGCAAGCGTTACCATCAAAAGCACAGTCAAATTTACAGCCATTTTAAATCATACTCCATAATGTTATACATATCTAACGTTAGATATATACAACTATTTAAACCTTTCGGTTTTGTAAAAGATATTTTACATGAATATTATTCTCATAAAATATATTAAAAATTAAAATAAACTATTTTCTTTAAACCCTCAAAAGAGTTTCCCGCCCAGATTCCATATTTTTAATTTTGAATTTTCTTAATTTGACTTCCCTGCCTCCGACAAAAATCACTTTTTTTATGTCATAAGCATTTGCATATTCAAGTGCCTTGCTTGGTTTGCCGTAAAATATTGAAACACTTTTTCCTTTGTTTCTTAATTGCTGGGAAATCCGAACTGCCTTTGCATCCTGTCCAAGTGATACAACAAGATATTTTTCAAGTTTTACAACCATGTTTGTGACAGCAGATAATCTCTCTATACTTACGCCAAAACCAAAACACTGGATATTATTAAATTTGTATGCTCCCCCCCCACAAATTGTTTCTTTAATTTTTTTTGTCTTGACTTCAAAAACAGTTCCATTGTAATAAGATAAACCTCTTGCAAGAAAAGGTGCAAAAACAAATTGCAAACCATATAATCTGCCATATTTTTTTAACTCTTTAATTTCAGAATAACCTTTATATTTTTTGAAATAAGATTCAGGTTTTTTAAAAATATCTAAGATTTTTTCAGCTTTGTATTTTTTCAAATTACTTTTAACTTCTCTCTCGCTTAATTTATCTAATTTATCAATTTCCCTGATAACTTCTTCTTTTCTCTTGATTCCCTGTTCATCTAAAATTTCATTAATTAATTTTCTGCTGTTAATATAAAAAACTCCTTCTATCTTTAAACATTTTAAAATTTCATTAACTACTGCCAAAACATCTGCTTCATCTTTGACTGAAGAGCCAACAATATCTGTTTCACAGATTGTAAACTGTCTGTCCCGATTACCTTTGACAGGCTCGTCTCTAAAAACAGGTCCGATTTGAAATCTTTTGTAAGGGAGTTTTTTGTTTTTCATTAATCTTTTTAATTGAAATGTGAATTCATATCTTAAAGCAAGTTTTCTTTTTCCTTTATCTTTTAATTTGTAAATGTCAGACACAGCCTCGTCATTTGCGTTTTCTCCCCGCACAAATTCCTCGCTTTCAATCACAGGAGTTTCAGCTGGTTCAAAACCATATCTCTGAAAAACACCCTTTAAAATCTCAGTTATCACTGCCCGCTTCTCAGCTTGTTTTCCTGTATAATCTTTAAATCCTTTTATTGTTTCTGTTTTCATTTTCTTTTCCTCATTTTTAAAAGGGCGGAAGGAGTAACTCGTTCAGTAGTGTTCGGTTTAAGTCTTTCTTACTCTTATATTTATTTATAGAAGCATAGCTATTAAAATCTTTCTCAATGCCGATATTGTCTGATTTTAATTATCATATTAAAAGTTAGAATTATTAATTATTAAATGTTTTGTTAAATAAATTGTGAAGTTTAAATCACCCTTTATAGGAAAAAATATAATTTATAAGATTATCTTTTGCATTTTTAAAATTGTCTTTTTCTTTTCCATGCACGCTGGTAAAGGATATGTCCTGCAACAAAATATTCTGATTTATCAAAAATCTCAAAAGGCGAAGAATTGATGCCATAAATTTCTCCTATTGTATAAAAAATTTTTCTAATTAAACCCATTCTTTCTAATTTTTCCCTCTTAGGAGCATCATATTTTTCACGTATACCACTTAATTGCTTATCTGATTTTTTATTTAAATCCAAATATAATTTATCAATTTTGGTCCTTTCTATTACTGCAAGTGTTGTTCCTAATTTCTCTCTTGTGTGCATATTATTTTTAATAAATTTGAGTTTATAAACTTTTCTTTAATTAGTCACTCAAGAGTTAAAGCAGGCGGAAGGAGAGAATCGGACTCTCTTTTCGCGGACCACAACCACGTGTAATACCAATATACTACAACCGCCATATTTAATTTAGTTAAATAAGAATTAAAAAGGTTTCCACTAAGAGAATTATTGTTTCTAATGATGCCGACAGTTTCTTAGTTTAATTGTCATAATAATACTCAAGAAAAAGGATTTTTAAACTTAACTAATTTTATATCTTTATGAAAAATAAGTTAGAACTTCTCGCGCCAGCAGGGAACTTTCCGATGTTAGTGGCGGCTGTGAATGCCGGGGCAGATGCTGTTTATTTTGGGTTGCAGGAATTTACAATGCGGGCAAATGCAGAAAATTTTACAATTAAAGATTTAGATAAAATCAGAGAAATCTGCAAGCCAAAAAAAGTTAAAAAATATTTAACTTTAAACACAATAGTTTATGATGATGAAATCAAGGAAATTGAAGAGGTAATTAAAAAAGTAAAAGGCAAAGTTGATGCGATAATTTGCTGGGATTTGGCAGTGATTCAACTTTGCAAGAAATACAAAGTGGCTTTTTTTATTTCAACTCAGGCTTCTGTGGCAAATTCTAAATCTGCAAAATTTTATAAAAAACTTGGAGCAAAAAAAGTTGTTTTGGCACGAGAGTTAAATTTAAAACAGATTAAAAAAATTTCAAAAGTAATTGATGTGGAATGTTTTGTTCATGGGGCAATGTGTGTTGCTGTTTCAGGAAGATGTTTTACTTCCCAATTTCTTTTTAACAAATCTGCAAACAGAGGCCAGTGCATCCAGCCTTGCAGAAGAAGTTATATTGTAAAAGATGAGCAGGAAGGATATAAATTAAAAGTTCAGAACAATAAAATTTTATCTGCGAAAGATTTGTGCACTCTGCCTTTTATCGAGGACATGAAAAAAGCAGGTGTAACAACTTTCAAAATAGAAGGAAGAAACAGAGACCCGAGATATGTTGATAGTGTTGTAAAAATCTACAGAAAAGCTTTGGATAAAAAACTTTCAGAAAAAGAAATTCAAATGGGAATAAAAGAATTAAAAAAAGTTTACAATAAAGGATTTTCTTCTGGATTTTATTTAGGACTCCCGACTTCTGAAGATTTTTCAAAAACAGAACACAGTTCTGCAACAGAAAGAAAACATTTTGTTGGGAAAGTGATTCATTATTTTCCAAAAATAAAAGTTGCTACGATTAAACTTGTTTCAGATTTAAAAGTTGGAGACAAAATTATAGTGATAGGCAAAATAACAGGGTTGGTAAATTCCAGAATAAAACATATTGAAATGAAAAAGAAATCTGTTAATGAATCTAAGCGTGGTGACGAAATAGGAATAAAATTACAAAAAGTAAGAAAAAATGATGAAGTTTATTTAATTAAAAAAAATAAACTTCGGATTTTAAAAATAAATTAAAAACTAAATGTAGTTGCTTGTGAGCAAAGTTGGTCATTTCCCTGGTCGTCTGTGAAATATACAGTAACTTCTATTCTGTCTGGAGTTGTTACTCCAGTCGGCACAGCAAGTATTGTTGATGAACCCAAAGCACTAATATCTCCTATTTCCTTATGGGGTGTAGCTGTTGCAGTATTTCCTTCATAGAAAACTAACATTACTCCTCCAATTGCATTTCCTCCAGCGCCTCTTGTTAAAGTTACATCACATGCTGCTGGATCTCCAACACAATTTGTAACTGCTGTTGCTCTGACATTAACATCAATACATTTGACTTTAATATCAATCTCGCTGGTTCCTTCTTCAATTACACCTCTAACAACCACCCAAACAATTCCAATAGCTACGAGAACTAAAAGAATGATTATCAATGTAGTTACAATAGTCGACAAACCTTTTTTATCTTGTATCATATCAAACCTCCTTTCAATTGAGTTTATTTATATATCTTAATTAAATAAATTATCTATTTAAATGTTTTTGTTCTCAAGTTTATTGAATTTATCAAGTAATAAAAAAAATTCTTTTCTGTCCAAAGTTCTGTCTGCTTCAGACAGCCCCCGGTTCTCAGCAAATTTCCAAAACGCTTCTGGTCGATATTTTTTCTTTAATGAAGCGAGAAATGGAAGTCTTGGGTCATCCCATCCAGTAAACTCTCCTTTCTCTATTCGGGCTTTTGTTTTTGAACAAGATATTTCTAAGTCAGTAAATTTCCATTTTCCTAAGAAAGCCATCCATGGATATTTTTTCTCTAACCCAAGGGCTTTGTAAATCATTTTTTGTCTTTGTGCATTATCTCTATGGTCTTTTGCCCGGATAATATGAGTCATTCCTGATTCAATATCATCAACAGCCACTGACAGATTCATTAAAGGCCATACACGATATTTTTTTTTCTGCCTAAAATGTTCAGTTTCATTAATTCTTGCCAACGGAAAATCACGCATTGCAGGATTTTTATTTTTCATTCCCCCAGATGATTTAAATCTTAAAACTGCTTCGCCTTCTTTAAATCCATTTTTATCAAGCATTTTTTTCCATCTGATTAAATTTTCCTTTTTGCTGTTGTTTCTGCAGGGACATGGTTTTTTAGTCTCAACAAATTTCTTAAATTTATCAACAGAACATGTGCAAACATAAACTACATTGAGTTTCAAAAGTTTTTCAGCATATTTATAATAAGTTTTCATATGGTCTGATTGAATCTGAATCTTTGCTTTTTTCTTAAACAGCCAGTCTGATTCTTTTTTAATCATTTTATATGCAGGAGGATAAATGTTGTCTGGGTTAGTATCTTCAATTCTCACATAAAATTTTCCCCTATATTTTTTAAAATAAAGAAAAGGCAGCGACGCTGTTAATGCATGCCCAATGTGCAAGGGTCCTGAAGGAGAAGGGGCAATTCTTGTGATGATTCCTGACTTTTTCACATTCGGCAATTCAGGCAAACCCTCACGAACTTCTCTTTCACTCACATCATTTTTTAATTTTTCAAATTCTTTTTTCTTCTCTTCCAAACTTAAGGAATTAACTTCTTTCACTATCTCAGAAATCTTTTTAATGTATTTTTTAATATCTTGTTTTTTTAATCCTTCGTGGAATAGCGAGGAAATTACAGAACCTTGATTTGCTTTGTTGTCATGGGCTAGAGCATTTTTTAAGGCATAGGCACGGGTTTTTTTAGATAGGTTTTTCATCTCAACATCTCCTTCTTTAAAATTTTATCTATCTTATTTTTTATCCTCTTATAAAACTTTTTTATTTCTTTAGCTTCATTAACAGATATAGACACCCCATAATATTTAGAGCTGTTTCTTTTGTATCTAAACTGATCTAATTCTTTAACAGTTGAAATATCAAGTCCTTTTTTCAATAAATAATATATTGATGCTTGGTGGGAATATGATTTAAAGCCATTTAATGCAAGAACAGCGTCGCAAAAATCTCTCAAACCATCATAAACATTTTCAAAAATCATTTTTGGGAAAATATTAATATCTAATAAACTTGCTTTGTTTATTCTCTCTTTCATATCTTTTATTAATGATTTAGCAAGTTCCAAGTCTGGTGAAATTTTTTTTACATCACCTTCATTTAAAAAATAATCAAAAGATGTCATTTTCGTATTGCTCCATAAAGCACAATACCATTTATTAAATTATTGAAAAATTCGTCAGAGATTTTTTTTGGCAATATTAACAAATGAATTTTTCTTTTTAGAATTTTTTCAAAACGAGTCAGATTAACAAATTCTTTTTTACTTGTATCTATTACAATATCTATATCACTTTTCTCTGTGTCTTCTCCTCTTGCATAACTTCCAACAAGAGTTATTGATTTTGGGGGATATTCTTTAATTAAAAAATCAATTAAACCAGAACTATGAATTTCAGAAAGATTAAAGAATTTTCTCTTCTGCAATGTTTTTTGATTCTCAAAATTTACTGAAATTTCAACAAGGTGCTTTTTCTTCTTCCTTTTTATTATGCCTTCTTTTTCCAAATTTTTGGTCAGATTAATTATTGTATTTGGATTTAATTTTGTCGCTCTTGCCAATTCCCTAATGTGAAATTTATGAGTTGGTCTGTTAAACAATTTTCTCAAAACCTTATCTTCATTACTGTTTTCCATTTTTATACATTTGTCTTAATTTTTATACAAATGTATAATTTCTTATATATTTAAACTTTTTGTTTTTCAGAGAATATACGCGGGTTTTTTGTTCAAGCTTTTTTTCACCAAATCTTTTTGACTCATAACCTAAAATAGAAAACAGGATTAATAAAAGTTTTCAATAACCAACTCCCGACCTCGCACGCGTTATTTGTTTTCTAAATTTACTCGCTACCACGAAATCGCTCGCCAACCCCTGATTTCCTTTCCAAAACTTCAAGCCGTTGCTGAAGATGATAAATCTGGTTTGATAAATCTTCCATTTTAGTAGTCATATCCATAAGTCTTTTTGCGAGTTTTCTTTTTTTGTCTTCTGCACCTGAGACATCAACATATTTTTCTGGTTCTGTCGGCTTATTGGCTCCTGCCAAATCTCCTAAAAAACTAAAAGCATTTTGCGAAGCAGATTCAGGGCTTTTTGTATTTGTCTCTTTTTCTTGCTGCTCTTTATATCTCTTAGTTAAATCAAGAACATCTGGTTTTTTACGAAAGTTAAATAGTCCCATGTTCTATGAGTGTGGAGGAAGTTTATAATATTTTCTCTTCAGAAAATGTTATCATAAAAATCTTTATTTACTTTTTAAAATTACCTGTGAAGAGAAAAGGTTTTTTAATGCTGAATTTTTTGTTATGCAATTTTTTATCCCCCAAACATTTTTTAAATACTCATTCTCTTCTTTTATAATGGCAGAAGTAAAGACAATTTCAGATATTGTTCAAGAGGTAGTTCCTTATTATAAAAAGAAAGGTGAACCAGAAGCAGTTCATAGTTTGGTTTATGATTCGTCTTCAGAAACTTTAGAGCCTGTTTATTTTTTTATCCTTGACTTGATGAATGATTTTGGACTTGCGCCGGAAAAACTTGTGGATAATTTCACGACTTCTCCAGGGTCTGGGCATTTTTCTGAGATGGGGCAGAGAGCCACAGTCATGCAACAGCAAGGGGGAAAAATTTTGGCTGATGCTAATACTGTGTTGAGAAGTGTGTTGAATATTGTTTATGATTTAAAAGAGTTTAGAATAAGATTGCAAAGTTATGATGACTTAAAAAATGATGATAAAAATGAGGGGGCATTGTTGTCCTTGAAACAGATTTGGTTGGATAAAGTGGATATGCAAAAAGGGAACTCAAGCATTAAAGCCATGGCACTGGGGCAGGCAGGATTTAACACTTTAATTGACGCGTTTTTGGCATCAAAAAATGAAAGAGATGTTAAGAAACTTGATTTAAATGAAAGAGTCAAAAGGATTTTAATGCCAAGGGTTAGTGAGTTTAATGCATGGCTTACGCAATCAGAGAAAGAGTTGAGGAAAAGATATGAAATGGAGAGGACTTATCTGAAGAGCCAGGTTAATAGTCTGAAACTTTATTCTCGGTGGGCAAAGCCATACTTAAAAGCAGCTCAGCAACTTGAGATGAAAGATTCTGGGCGAAATGCTGCACTGGTAAAAACATTTAACACAATTCTTCTTGAACTGAGTTTGCTTGGAAAAAATAAAATTGATATAAAAAATTCTGCTCTTGAGGGGAAACTTCCAGATGAATTTGCCAAGGAGAAATTTACAAGGTCATTAAAAAGAAATTACTACAACTGCATTTTGGTTGATTTTAATTTTAGAGGAATGCCCCAGAGAATAAGCCAGAGGTCAGATTATGTTTTTGGAGGGAGGACAGAAATAACTTTTTCAGCATTTGCATTAAATGACGACGAGCTTGCAAAGATTGAGGAAGAACTTGACAAGTCTGATATTGAGGATGTTCTAAGATTAATTGAGGGCGTGACAACAGAAAGTTTGGGTCAGCTCCAGGAAGATATTAATTCTTTTTTAAATGAAATAGAAGAAGAGAAACCAAAAGAAAAACCCAAAGATGATTCTAATCCTTTTTTGGCTTTGCTTGGATTTTATGATAAAAAAGAAAAATCAGAAAAACCAAAAGAGAAAAAACAAGGAGATAAAGACAAACCAATAAAGAAAGATAGTTGGATTGAGAAGACACACATAAGACCTCTGGCAGTTTCAAAATCAGAAGCTATGGTTTTTAAATTATTTGACATTTACAAAAAAGCACATGGCATGCCGAGTTATACTTGATTGATAATTGAAACTAAAAATCTGAGAGGTTTTCTTTTTTTTAGAAATCTTGTTCAACCCAAATTCTGTTAATCTTTTTCCAAAACCCAAAAAACCTTACTTAACAAACTCAACACTCTCAAACTTTTCAAATTCTTTGTCGCCTGTTAAAAACTTAATTCCTAATCTAATCGCCATAATATAACTAATGCAATCAGTCATTGACAATTTCTTTTTTTTGTGCTTAACTCTAAAAAACATTGCTTCTTTGATAACTGAAGAATCTGTGTGTGAAATAAAATCTTTGTATTTTTCTAAATAATAATTTGCTTTACTTTGATTTTCGCGTAATAATTTATAGCACAACTCTGCAAAAATAAAATCATTAATTATAATCCCTGAATTTAAATAAGGCTGATAATTTGTATTTCCGTTAATGACATCTAAAATCGCATAGGTATCAAAAAGAAATGTTTCATCAGTCATCATAAAGCTCCTCGTCAATCTCTTTCATCATTTGCTCCACAGGTTTTTTGAATTTAAAAGTTCCAAAAGTTTCTTTTAAAACATTTGACTTTTTTTTATTCATCATAACAAAAACCTCTTCACCCTCGCTAATATCTTCCTGATTTATTTTACTAAGAGGCACAATTATTCCAAAAGAATTACCCCATTTTCTTAATTTTGTTTTTATTTCAATCATGTATAAACAATATAATTATACTATATAAACTTTTTGATTCAGCCAAAGATGGCAAGCCCTTTAAGTTTTTATTAATTACTTGTAGTGTAGCGAGTTCAAATTTTTATTGGTGGTAAATTATATAAGCATCTTAAATTTATAATATTTAATATGAAAACAGATTTCATTCCAATAGATTATGATTATTTTGATTTTCAGGGCAGAAACTATGCAAAAATAATTGGCAGAGACAGCAAGGGAAAAAGAGTTTGCGTGATTGATTCTTGTCCTGTTTATCTTTGGGCAATTTTAAAACTTGGATTAAAACAAGAGAAAATAAAAAAACTTATCGAAAAAATAAAAAAAATAAAACTTGATGTTAAATCCAGAAAAACAAAAGTTGAGGGAGTAGAATTGCATGAAAAAAACTTTTTAGGAAAAAAAGTCAAAGTACTTAAAATATTCGCGACAAACTACAAGGACTTGCATGACATTGCAGACAAATTAGGACTATCTGAAATAGAAAAAAGACGAGGATATGACCTGGGTTTTATAACACACTATATTATTGAGAAAAAAATTGTCCCTTTAAACTGGTATGAAATTTCAGGAGAAGTTTTAAACAATTCTTTGGAATTTGGAGGAATTGATATGGGTTTGGATGTTGATTTTTGCATAAAATTAAAAACAGCCAAAAAAATCCATGACAAAAAATTCAAGCCAAAAACACTTGCCTATGATATAGAAACAGATGAGCTAAAAATTGGTGAGGGAGAAATCTTGATGATATCTTTAGTCTCTGATGATTTCAAAAAAGTTCTGACCTGGAAGAAATCCAAATCAAAACAAAACTATGTTGAATATGTAGAAGACGAAGCAGAGCTTTTGGAAAAATTTGTTGAATATGTCCGGAAAATTTCCCCTGATTTTTTAGTTGGATATTTTTCAGATGGTTTTGATTTGCCGTATATAAAAGCAAGAGCAGACAAGCACAATGTCAAACTTCCCTTGGGCTTGGACGAAAGTCAGCCAAGGTTTACACGAGGAATAAATTTGACTGGAAAAATAAAAGGCATTGTTCACATAGACATTTTAAAATTTATCAGAACTGCTTATTCTCAATATATGCAATCTGAGACACTTTCTTTAAATGAAGTTGCCAAGGAATTTTTAGGGGACACAAAAAAAGAATTTAAAATTAAACACTCTTCAAAACTTAGTGAAAAAGACTGGAAAGAATACTATGAATATAATTTGCACGATTCTGTTTTAACCTACGGCTTGTTTGAAAAATTCTGGCCGGATTTATTGGAATTTTCCAGAGTGACGCAAGAACCAGTTTTTAATGTTTCAAGAAATGGTTTGTCAAGGTATATGGAAAATTATATTTTGCACAATCTGGAAAAGTTTAATGAAATTCCTGAAAAAAGACCAGGGTATGATGAAATATCTGAGAGGAAAAGAAAAGGTCCTGTGGAAGGTGCGTTTGTCTATGAACCCAAGCCAGGGCTTTATGAAAATATTGCGATGTTTGATTTTACTTCAATGCATACAAGCATAATCATTTCAATGAACTTGTCAAAAACAACACTGCTTGAAAAGCCCTCAAAAAATTCGTATTCAATAAAAACCAGCAAGGGCAAATTTTACTTTTCAAAAAAACCCGGGTTCTTTCCAATATTATTAAAAGAACTTTTTGAAAAAAGAACAAAATACAAACAGGAATATAAAAAAAATGCAAACCCAATTACACTTGCAAGAAGCAATGCCTTTAAAGTCCTTTCAGCGTCGGCACACGGCTACATTGGGTTTTTCGGGGCAAGATATTATTCGCACGAAACCTCTGCATCCATTCTTGCTTTTGTAAGAAAATTCAACCAGGAAACAATTGAAAAAATAAAACAAGCAGGGTATAAGGTTATCTTCGGAGATACTGATAGTGCGGGATTTTTAATGAATAAAAAATCAAAAACAGAGATAAAAGAGTTTCTTAAAAAAATTAATTCAGAACTTCCCGGGGTGATGAGTCTGGAACTTGAGGGATTTTTCAAGAGAGGGCTTTGGGTTACAACCCGGGCGGGAGCCAT
This sequence comes from uncultured archaeon, assembly GCA_965373065.1. GTDB lineage: Archaea > Nanobdellota > Nanobdellia > Pacearchaeales > GW2011-AR1 > JAUWPB01. Next base: position 17,481 of record CBDVES010000003.1, read on the forward strand.
AGGAGCAAAAAAGAAATATGCTTTGATTGATGAAAAAAGCAAAGTTAAAATACGGGGATTTGAAACAGTGAGGAGAGATTGGTGCGGGTTGTCAAGGAAAATGCAAAGCAAAGTGATAAAACAAATTTTAAAAGATGGTGATGAAAAAAAAGCTTTGGAGTATGTTAAAGAAGTAATTAAAAAAATAAAACAAAGAGAGATTGACAAGGAGGATTTAATTATCAGAACCCAGTTGAAAAAACCAATTTCAGAATATAAATCTATTTCTCCGCATGTTGTTGCTGCCAAGAAAATGAAAGAGCAGGAAATTCCAATTAGCCAGGGAAATTTAATTAGTTATTATATTGCTGAAACACAAGGCAAGAAAAAACTTGTGCGAGATAAAGTAAAACTTCCTGAAGAAAATGGAGAATATAATATTGAATATTATTTAGGGCATCAGATTTTGCCGTCAGTTGAAAATATTTTTCAGGTTTTTGATGTGAATTTAAAAGAAATTATTGACGGAAAGAGACAGGATAAATTAGAGAAGTGGTTTTGAGGTTTTTGGGGTCTTTGATTTTAGGAAATTATTAAAAACTCTACTTCTCAAAAACAATTAAAAATAAATTAATTCTTTTATGTTTGTCAAAAATTCTTTAAAATCTGTTTAAGAATTTCACCTAATGCTCATAACCATATAAATCCCCAACAACCCCATTTTATCAATCCCCCAAAATCTGGCAACATCTTGCCAAAAAATGGCAAAGTTTAAATAATCTGTTTTTGTGTATATTTTATGAAAGCAGATGAAAAAGTTTTTGAAGCATACTTGGAATTAAGGCAGAAGAAACTTTATTTTAATCAGATGAAAGAACACACTGGTTTATCTCATAGTTCTCTACAAAATGTTTTAAATAAACTTGTGGAAAACAAAATCTTAAAATTAACTAAAACAAAATCTAACACATTCTATCAAATCAAAAATAAAAAAATATTTTCTTTAAAGTTCTCTGAAATTGCAATAAATAAATTTGAAGCTCTTAATTTTGAAATAAAATCTCCGTTGCGAAATTTTCTAAAAGAGATTCCAAACCATATATTTTCAATTGTTTTCTTCGGCTCAGCATCAAAGAAAGAAGAACAAAAAGAAAGCGATATAGATATTTTGATAGTAGAAGATAAAAAAACAGACTTGGAATCTCTAAGAAAAAAAATAAACAATTTATCAAATCATCCCTTATCAATTTTCAAATGTTCAACAGGGCAATTCCGCAAAAATAACGACCCGATAATAATTCAGGCAAAAAAAACTGGCTTCCCAATATACAAAGAACAAAATTTTTATGAGGTTATTTTAGATGAATATTAACAAACTATTTTCAGATAACTCTTATTTAGAAAGTCAGATTAAATTTTTTATAAATAACAAGCAAATTAAAAAAATCAAACTAAATCCAGAATTAGTTGCTTCGCACATACAGAAAGCGAAACACAATCTAAGTTTTTTCAAATTAAATGAAGGACATAAGGAATATAAAGATTGGCAGATAGTGGCTTTATACTACTCCTTATACCACGCTTCTTTGGCGTTAATAACCAATAGGGGCTATTCCTCGAAAAATCATTATGCGACGATTATTTTATTGATTAAGGAATATTTTATCTCAAAAGATGAAGCAGAACTAATTAACGAACTCTCAATAAGCCAAAGCGAAGCTCAAATGTATACCAATTTAAAAAAGGACAGGCACGATGCGAGTTATTCAACAGAAACAAAATTCACAAAAGAAACTATTGAAAACTATCAAAGGGAAGTGATTAAGTTTATTAACAAAACAGAAGAGATACTTGAACAATGAAAACCAGAACACTCCCAGAATTAAAACCACTCTTCTTAGAAAGGATGCAAAAACTTTTGTCAGATAAAAAAGATTTTCAAGATTATTTAGATATTTTAAAAATCCCTCCTGTGCGTTCTATTCGTTGTAATAAATTAAAAATTTTTCCAGATAAATTAAAGAAAAAACTTGAAGACAAAGGATGGAAAATAAAACAGCCATGGAAAAATTATCCTGAAGTTATGGTTGTTGAAAATAATCTTGAACCCGGAGAACTTGGCAGGGCATTAGAACATCTTCTTGGTTATTATTATGTTCAGGAACTTGCAAGCATGTTGCCGGTTATTGCTCTTGAACCAAAAGAAAATGAAATAATTTTAGATTTGTGCTCTGCTCCAGGAAGCAAGACAACTCAAACAGCGTCGGAAATGAAAAACACAGGAACAATAATTGCAAATGAAGTTAGCTTGGGAAGGATAAAAATTCTTGCATCAAATTTAGAAAGATGCGGGGTTGCAAATGTAATAATTTCAAGAAAAGATGGTGTGGCGTTTTGCAACAGAATAAAAAAATACAATTCAGAATTAAAGTTTGATAAAATTCTTGTAGACGCACCTTGCTCTGGCGAGGGAACTTTGCGAAGCTCTCCAAAAACTTATGTGATGTGGAACATAAAAACAATAAAAGCACTTCCGCGAATCCAAAAACAACTTGTTCTTTCAGCTTTTGAAGTTTTAAAACCAGGAGGAGAATTAATTTATTCAACCTGCACCCATGCCTCAGAAGAAAATGAAGAAGTTGTTGATTTTGTTTTAAAAGAACTTGGAGATAAAATAAAATTAGAAAAAGTTAAATTGTCCATAAAAACACGAGAAGGGCTAACAAAATGGCAGGAGAAAAAATTCTTACCAAAAGTAAAAAAATGCGCAAGAATCTATCCTCAGGACAATAATACAGAAGGATTTTTTATTGCTAAGTTTAGGAAATTGAAATGACCTCCTAAAAATCCTTAACAAAAAGCAAAAATTTATTAAGTTTTGATTCTTTGATTTCTAAATAAAAATGCAACCAATCCAGATAAAAGGAATAGATATTCTAACAGAACAGGAAAAAAGATTAGCGAATAAATTATTAAATGAGTATTTTCCAAAAATTGAAAGGAAAATAAAAAATATTATTTCTTTAAAAGTTCATATTAAAGAATATGAAAAAGAGGGGGAAAGGAAAAAATATAGTATAAATATCAAAATAATAAACAGCACAGATGTGTTTGAGGCAAATGCTTATAATTGGGATTTTGCAAGAACAATGCACAAGGTTTTGAAAAAAATAGAAAATGAAATTGAGAACAGATTACACTCAAGTGAGCAACACCTGACAACAAAAAAGAGTTTTTGAAAACATTATAATCTTTTATAAAAAATGACCCATCTAAAAATACTCAACAAAAATCAAAAACAAGAAATTGTTAATAAACTAAAAAAACAATTTGGAGTAAAAGATGTTGAGGGAATTTTTATTCAACATGGAGCAGAAAGATTGTTTTTATTTCAGGGAGATTTTACATTAAAACAAATTTATAATTTAGAAAGAACAATTCCAATTGAAAGAGTTGGGATTTATTTTGGCAAAATCCAAAATGAAAAAATAAGATTAAGTATAGAAGGAGTTCATGTTTTGAAAAACCAAATAATGAAAAACATTTTTGAACTTAATAAAGAACAGGCAGAACTTTGGATGATGGGGCAGGAGCTTAATATTCAAACAGGGAAAAGAGAATTTTTAATAATGAAATATAGAAATGATTTTCTTGGATGTGGAAAAGCATCAGAATT
>CBDVES010000004.1:0-19081 GCA_965373065.1 uncultured archaeon
ATCTTTATCTTTAAATGCCATTTTATTTTTTGAGTAAAAATGTTTATAAATGTATTTCTTTTTGATTTGGCATGGTTGCAAAAATAATTAATGCCACAGAGGCACGGGCTGGGACAAACATCCTTCTTGAGGGTAAACCTTTTACTGTTAAAAAAATTGATATTAGTAAAACCGGAAAGCACGGGCATGCAAAGTGTCGGATTGAGGCACAGGCGATAATCGGGAATAATAAAAAAGTTTTTGTGGTGCCAGGACATGACAGATTTGAAGTACCGATGGTAAACAAGCAAAAAGCACAGGTTTTATCAAAGGGCGATAATAAAGTGAGCATCATGGATTTGGAAAGTTTTGAAACATTGGAAATTGATTGCCCGAATAAAGAAGTTTTTGATTCACTTGAAGAAAACCACAATTGCGAGTATTGGGATATTGAAGGACATAAAATAATCAAGAGGAAATTATAATTTTTAATATATACTTTTTAATATAATAAAGTTTAAAAGTTATTAATTGATAATTTTGGTATGTATAAAATTGAAGAACCTATTAGAACTGTTCAAGGAGTTAATCATGATTTAGGAAATTTTTTCCCAGATAAAGCAAGAAAAATACTTTTAGCATTAGAACAAATAAAAAAACTTGACCCTTTGCCAACACCTAGTTTTCTAAAAGATAATAATTTTGAAGAATTTAAAGTTACTATTTATGATAGAGAATTATCTGGAAGTGATTTGACTTTTTCAATTTTAGAAAAATATGATGAAATACATTATGTCAATGAGAGAGAATTTAAACTGGAAAAAAATAAATTAATAGAACTCACAGAAAAACCTTAAAAACCTTCTTTTTCTTGAATTGATTATAAGGAATATAAAATGGCAAAAATACTTGAAAAAGATTTCATGAAAGCTACAGAACTGAGGGAAAGAGCCAAAAGGTTTATAGAAAGAGGAAACAAGTTTCCAGAAGGTTCAAAAGAAAGGACGAATTATCATGTGTCTGCTCGTAACGACATTTTAGTTGCAATGTCTTATGAATTAAATTGTAGGATAGGAGCAGGACTTCAATATGGCTAAAATTCCAGAAGCGCAAAATAGATTATTTAAGAATGTTTTTGTTTGCAAGAAATGTCAGAGCAAGATTAGATCAAATCCTCAGAAAATTCTCAAGGGCAAAATTAAATGCAGAAAGTGTGCGAAAAAAGCATTTAGACCTTTGAAAAAGAAATAGTTAAATCTCTGAAATTAAAATTGGTTTAATTTATTCTCTATGTTTTTTGCAGGATATAAAAAGTTAGACGAAATTATTAAGAAAGAAATTTCATTTAAAGATTATATGTTATTTTTAGTAGAGATAAATAAAATTGGTGATGACTTTCCCGAAGAGGATAATTTTGATATTGACGAAAAAGATAGATAAGAAGATAAATCTCTTGCCATCTAAATCCATTTAATAATAGACCAGTTTCTTAGCGACTTTTTTCCAGAAGGAATTTATAATGACATTGCAAAGAAAAAGAAATAGATTTTTAAACAATCTTTTTCAATAATTAATAGAGGAAACAAATGGAATTTTGGGTTTATGATATTGCATTCTTGGTATTGTTTAGTTTAGGTGTGGCTTGGTTTCTCTGGAAGAACAGAAAAAATTTGGGCAAAGAAGGAATCCTTTATATTTACAGGACAAAATGGGGGATGAAATTAATTGAGCGGATTGGAAAGAAATATGGAAAAACCCTCGACGCTTTGAGGTATCTGATTATTCCGACAAGTTATATCCTGATGATAGGAATTATTTATTTTATTGGCAAGACTCTTTATTATTATATTTGGGATTCTTTATTTATTGAAGTGATTGGAAAATCTCCTCCTTTGGCTTTGGTTGTGCCTTATTTCCCGAAGATATTTGGTTATGAAAATGTTTTCCCTAGTTTTTATTTCACTTATTTTATTCTGGCAATTGCAATAGTTGCAGTAGTTCATGAATTTAGCCATGGAATTTTTATGAAGAGGTACAATATCAAAATCAAATCAACAGGAATCGCTTTTCTCGGACCAATTCTCGGGGCGTTTGTTGAACAGGACGAAAAAGATATGAAAAAAGCAAAAAAGCTGGATCAGATGACTGTTTTGGGAGCAGGAGTTTTTGCGAATCTGGTTTTTGCTATTCTCTTTTTAATAATCTCAATTTTATTTTTTAATATAGCATTTACTCCTTCAGGGGTTGTGTTTGACACTTATGTTTATTCAATTGTTGGAATTGCAAATATCTCTTCGATAAACGGAATTGGTTTGGATAATCCTTCTTATGAAAATATTTTGAACTTGATGGACCAAGAAGGATTTAGTAAGATTAAAGCTAATGGCAAGGAATATGTAATGCCCAAAGAATTTTTAGAACAGCAAAAAGGCGGGGAGGATTATGTCATGTTGTATGATAATGCTCCTGCTATAAATGCAGAGTTGAGAGGGGCGATAAAATCCATCAACGGGGTTTCAATAGAAAGCCAAGAGAAATTAAGTGAAGAGTTGAATAAACATGTTGCCGGAGAGGGGATAATAATATCAACGATATTTAAGGGAGAACCTAAAAATTATGAGATTATTTTAGGAGAACATCCAGATAAAGAAGGAACACCTTGGCTGGGAGTTGGATTTTTTGAAAAAAGCAGTTCTATGCCTAAATATTTATATCACTTTTTATCTGCTACAATTCCTCAAAACTTATATTTAGTTGACCATGTTTATCATGAACCAAAAGTAAAAGGGCTTTCGGAATTTGTTTATTATCTGTTCTGGTGGATTATTATGCTGAACTTTTTAGTTGCTCTGGTTAACATGGTTCCTGCAGGTATTTTCGACGGGGGCAGGTTTTTTTATCTTACAATTTGGGGACTTACTGGCAAGAAAAAAACAGGCGACATAGTATATAAATTTGGCACTTGGTTACTTTTGTTTGTTCTTTTTTTAATGATGGCTATCTGGATTTTGAGGTTATTCTAAAACTTTAAAACCTCTTTTTTATTTTTATTATTATGAACCAAGAAAAAATAAAACAATTAATGAAAAAACAAGGTTATAGATTTGTAGGAAATCATAGTGCTGTAAAAATTTGTCGTTGGACTAAAAATTCCCTTAGAGATGAGGGTGTTTGCTACAAAGAACAATTTTATGGGATAAAAGCTCACTTGTGTTGTCAAATGACTCCGTGGCTTGGATGCCAAAATCAGTGCATTCATTGCTGGAGGGCAATTGAATTAGATTTTAATAAAATTATTGACAAAAAAAAGGTTGATTCTGCGTCTGACATAATTGATGGATGTATTAAAGCCCAGAGAAAATTAATTGAAGGATTTAAAATTGTTCCTGAAACAAAAAATAAAACAGTTAGTAAAGCAAATATGGAGAAGTGGGAAGAGGCACAAGAGCCAACTCAGTTTGCGATTTCTCTTTCTGGTGAACCGACTTTGTATGAAAAGATTGGGGAGCTGATTGAAGAGCTTAGAAAAAGAGGCAAGACAAGTTTCCTTGTGACTAACGGGCTTTATCCTGAAAAAATTTTAGAGTTGAAAAATAAAAATCAGCTGCCGACGCAGTTGTATGTTTCTGTTAATACTTCAAATAAAAAACTTTATGACAAGTTTCACAGAAGCTGTAAAAAAGATGCATGGGAAAAACTAAATGAAACTTTGGGATTAATGAGAAACCTAAAATGTCGGACTGTTTTTAGGATGAATCTTGTTAAGGATTTGAATATGAATGATGAACATGTTAAAAAATATGCAGAATTAATTAAAAAAGCAAATCCAATGTTTATTGAGATTAAGGGATTTGTTTCTGTTGGATTTGCAAGGAAGAGATTAGGTTATGACAGAATGCCAACGCATGAAGAAATGAAAAATTTTTCTAAAAAACTTGAAAAAGAATTAAATTTAATTGGAGAAGATTATAAAATCCTTGACGAGAAAATTGAAAGCAGGGTTTTGGTTTTAGGGAAGGATAAGAAAGAGTTGAAGATAAAGAAAATCTGATTCTTCTCTCCTAAACATATTTAAATTAGAAGTCCTATAATATAACATGGCTCAAACATATTTTAAACATAAAACAATTCCTTTGACTAAAGAAGAAATCAAAGAGAAATATAAAGATATTAAAGAGGAACTGCAAGAGGTTTTGGATTGGAAAGAGGAGGAGGAAAGCAAGATTAATAATTTGGATTTTTCGCCTCAGAAAAGAGGGGCTGCTAAAAGGGCTTTGAAAAAAGCAATAAGAAGAATTGACACTGTCAAGGGCCAAATAATTTATTGGGGTCTTCGGGCAAAGGGCGAGAGTCATTTTAAAGCAAGTATTGAGAAAAATGAATATTGGGCGAGATGCAGGGAGAGGAAAGTTGGGGATTAAAAAAGAATTTAGAAAAATAATTTTTTAAGGGACATAAAATTCAATTTCAATAGAATCTTTTTTAGAAGTGTAAGCAACAAACCTATGATTAAAATTTTTAATAGAGTACTTCCCTTCAGGAATCTGATAATCTCCCGCAAGTTCACAAGTGTCTTTTTTATTATCTTTATTAATAACACTAATCGCTACTGTCGAAGCTGGAAAGTATAGATTTCCTTGGAGAGAACAGCAACTCCCTCCTGCACTAGCTAAGAACACTTTACCTTCAATCCCTTCTTCTCCAGCAAGATTGAATAAGTCTCTATCAAAAGGGTGTATTTCTTTATTATCAGAAACATATTCCTTGAATCTGTTTACAAAAATGTCGTCATCCATTTTACAAATCAATAACTCCTTCTTTCGTGAGTGCAGCAAACCTAATTCCAACTGGGAGATTAATCAGGGCAGAAATTAAAGCCATGTGTTCTTTTCCGTCGCCAGATGCAATTGTGAGCGCAACTTCTGTTCCATTGAATTTTCCTTTTAATTTTGATTTTAAATCCTGCTGAAGCTCTTTTATTTTTTGACTTAAATCAATTTTGACAAATTCAAATTCTTTTTTGTGTGTGAATTGTTTTGCAAAATCTCCTCCAAGCAAAATAACCTTGTCCCATTCTCCGTGGCTCATTAATCCAGAAACCTGTGCCCATGTTCCTTTTCCTGTTGATAGTAGTGCGATTAATTCCATATCAAAGAAAAAAGTTAAGAATTTATAAGGATTGTTGTGATACTAAAGAATAATAATTTTTAAAAAGAAATATTTTATGTGTTTACTATGACTCTAGAATATGAAATTTATACAACAATCCCGAGAAATTTTGACCCAGATATTGAGGGAGACCTAATAGATAATATAATAGAAACTACCAAAGGATATATTGGGCATTCTGTTCCACTTCGGACAAAAGATGGAAATACTGTCATAAGAATAAAAACAAAAGGTTATCTTGATAAAAAATATATTAGAGACCAATTAGATAGTGAGTTTGGTAACTTATATGGGGATTGTCCAGTCGTGAAAAGGATAAGGAAAATTTTATAAACCATAATTCTCTCAAGATTTTACCGATTGAACCATATCGTTGCGGGATATTTTCTATGTTCGCAGCGCATAATATGGGAGGTTAAGTAAAATGGAACTAAAACAAGAATTAACTAAAGCATTATCTGAATTAAGAAAAAGCAAGGGACGGAAGTTTGACCAGACAGTGGACTTAATTATAAATCTGCAAAAATTTGAGATTAAAAAAAGTCAGATTAATTTATTTGTGAATGTTCCGCATAAAATTAAGGATAAAAAAATAGCAGGATTTTTAGAGTCAAAAAATAAAGATGTTGAAACAATTACTAAGGAAGAATTTAAAAAATATTCTGATAAAAAAGAATTGAAAAAACTTGTGAAGAAATATGATTTTTTTATTGCTCAGGCGAGTTTAATGCCAAAAGTTGCCACAACTTTTGGGCGTGTTCTAGGACCTGTTGGAAAAATGCCTTCTCCTCAATTAGGAATTTTATTTAATGTGGATGAAAAAGCAATAAAAGAATTAAAACAAAAAATAAATAATAGTGTAAAAATTAAAGCCAAAGAATCAAGCATAAAACTTGCTGTTGGAAAACAAAGCATGAAAGATGAAGACATTGTTGAGAATATTATTGTTATTTATGATTCTATTTTAAAGGTATTGCCAAAAGACAAAGACAATGTAAAAAATATTGAAATAAAATTCACAATGACTAAACCTCAGAAGATAATGATACGATGAAAAGAGAAACCCCAATTCCAGATGCAAAGATAAAGTCAGTTCAAGAGCTTACTAATTTGATTAAAAATAATAAAACTATTTTGTTGGCGTCGATAAAGGATTTGCCAGCTTCGCAGTTTCAGGAAATCGGGAAAAAATTAAGAGGCAAGGCAATTGTGAAAGTTCCTAAAAAAAATTTAATATTTAGAGCATTAGATAATTCTGGAAATGAAGCAGTTAAAAAACTTAAAGAGCATATTAAAGAAAGTGTTGCGATTTTGTTTTCAGATTTGGATTGTTTTGAACTTGCCGGAGAATTAATTAAAAATAAAAGTCCTGCTAAAGCAAAGCCCGGGCAAGAAGCCCCTGAAAATATTGAAATTCAGGCAGGTCCAACTGATTTAGTTCCTGGTCCGGCAATAAGTGAACTTGGTGCATTGGGCATTCAGATTCAAATTGAAAAAGGCAAGATTCATATTAAAACGGCAAAAGTTATTGCAAAAGAAGGGGAAAAAATCTCTTCAGGTGCAGCAGACATAATGAACAAGTTAGACATTAAACCTTTTTCAATTGGGTTTATTCCTTTGTCAGCATTTGATGTTAAAGAAGGAAAATTATACTTAGACATTGAGATAGATAGGGAAGGAACTATTGAAGAATTAAAAACAAGTTTTGGAAAAGCATTGGCTTTGGCTGTTGAGATTGGTTATTCATCAGAAGACACAATTAAGTTTTTAATTGGCAAGGCAGGAAGTCATGAAAAAGTTTTAGAAAAATTAGAAAGTAAGGAAAAAGTGGAAGAAGTAAAACCAGAAAAGAGTGAGGACAAAGTAGAAGATGAAAAAGTCAGCGAAGAGGTTAAAGAATCTGATGAAGAGAAAAAAGAAGAAACAAAACCTGAAGAAAAAGTTGAAGTTAAGGAAACTAAAAAAGACAGTGAAGAAAATACTCAATCAGAGAATAAATCTGGGGAGAGAGAAAATGAATAATCATGAATCTGCAAATCTAAATGGCATGACAAGATATTGTAAAGAAGCTGAAGAGAAGTTTGAAGAATACCTTGAAGGACTGATGGGATATAAAGGAAAATATTCTGAAAATACAAGGGGAAAATTGATGATGGCAATTGGTGCAATGAAACAAATTATTAGAGATAGTGAAAACAGATTAGAACAATTAACTCAAACTTCTGAAGAAAATAAATTTGGGGGGAAAAGAAAAATGGGTAAAGTTATTAATTTAGAGGAAATAAAGAATAAAGAATATAATGCACTTCTTAGAATGGCAGGAGAATTAGCAGTCGGAAACCCTGAAGAGAAAAGAAGAAAATTTCTTGAAGATGAAATAAACAGTATTTTGGAGGAAAATCCAGATTATACTTTAATGGGAGGGGGTTTTTCAGGTGATTATAATATTCAAACACAAAATTCGGAGGAAAATAAATAATGGAATACACATATGGTGCGTTGTTGCTACATAAACTCGGCAAGGACGTGAATGAAAAGAATTTGAAAAGTGTTGTTGCAGCTGCTGGCGGAGAAGTTGATGAATCAAAAGTGAAGTCGCTTATTGCCAGTTTAAAGGGCGTTGATATCGCGAAAGAATTAGAGAGTGCGAGTTTGGTTGCTACTGCTCCAAGTGCAGAAGCATCTAAAGATACCCTAAAGGGCACGAGCGAAAAGAAAGAAGCACCCAAGGAAGAAAAAAAAGAAGCTGCAGCAGAAGGACTTAGTGCATTGTTTGGATAATTATTATTTTTAGTGTGCTGGGTCTTGGCTTTTTCTAGTTGTAAACTTAAATGCGTTTTAAAGTATCTAAATTTATTTAAATGACTTGTTCTAAAATGAAATATGTCAAGAGCTAAAACCCAAATTAATATACACTATCCAAATAGGAGGGAATTTTATATAAACATTTTTCCTTTTAATAATAATAAATGCATTCAAGAATATTATCTAGACCATTCTAAGTATGGAGGAGGGGATGATTTTATTGTGAAGCAATTTCAAAATTTTGTATTAAAAAATATAAAAGAAGGAATTTATTCCCTCAAATTTACTGGAAATGATGCAATGTTACCAAGCACAAAGAAAAAATTAGCGCGAATTGTCGGAAAAGTAAATCAAGATGCTCAAGGTTGGTTTCCTAAAAATTTTAATCAACTCCCACAAAACTTTTTCTAGATATAACTGGAGTATAATAATTTTTAAAAAGAAACTTTTTATAATTCAGATATGAATGCTTTAGATATTGCTTATGAAAAATTTAGAGAGTTAGATAAAAGGTCTGCTTTAGAATATCTCGCAGATAAAATTCCTTTTGCAGGATATCATTTAAAATTTAAAAGATTAAAGGGCAGGAAAAAGAATATTTTGGTTAATCTGGAAAAAAAGATTGAAAATCCAAAGAAACTCAATGAAATAAATTGTTTAATGGTTGAACATAACCAAGAAAATATAGGTACTTCCTACACCTGTCACACTATTTTTAATGTAATTTTAGGAGCATCTGGTTTAATTGGATTAGGTGTTTGGATTGGATATGAATTAGGTAAATAATTTAAACTTTTTCTAGATATAACTGGAGTATAATAATTTTTAAAAAGAAAAGAAATCAAATTTTTAAATGGAAAGAATTGACAATAGGAAAGTCCTTGAAGAATTAGCTAAAGAAAAACTTGGAACCCCTGTGGGGATACTATATTATGAAGCAGAAACATTTACGCTAAAAGAAACAAATCTCTTTGAAGTAACAGGAAAGTTGCAAGGATTTTATAAGACAGATGAAGAAGTTATATTAAACAATGGGAATAATATTGTTCCATTTAGAATATGGTCTAAAACATATTCCTCTACTCCAATTCCAAGTAATAAAATTTTAAGCTATTGCGTTTTAAAAGCAGAAAAAGAGATAACTTGCTTACCAAATTAGATTTACAAAATATTTATAACTCTCTAAATTTTTCTTATCCTATGACATGGTCTCTTTATCAAAACAACAAACTTCTTGAACCTTTGGTTTTTTCTAATGGAAAATCACAAAAAGATATTGTTAAAGAAGTTTTAGATTCAATTAAGCAAGGACATAAAATTATTTTTATCCACGGAATTTGTGGAACCGGGAAATCAGTAGTTGCCCTGAACATTGCAAGAAAACTTGGGAAAACATCAATTGTTGTTCCTGGGAAAAATTTGCAAAACCAATATAAAAAAGATTATGAAAGAGAAAAATATTTATTAAAAAATAATAAAGAAAAATTAAAAATTAGTGTTATAACTGGAAGAAATAATCATAAGTGCAAATTTTTAGAAATAAATAAAAACGCAATTCCAAAAATTAAACAAGAAATTAATTCTAAACTGCATGATATTTTTTCTGGAAAAAGGGCAGAAATTGAAAACACAATTGCAAATGATATTTCTGCAGATAATTATAATATTCCGTGTAAAATTGAAATCAAGGAAAAGAACTGGAAAAAGATTCAGCAATATATAAAACAAAATAAAAAAGTTAATGTTAAAAATTTTTCAAGTATTCAGGATGTGAAAAGATTTTCTTTTGCAGGGGTTTGTCCTTATTGGAGTCCTGTGCTGCCTGAAAAATATGATTTTAATTTTAAAGATGCGAAAAAAAGAATTTATCCCGGGCTTAATGGGAATTTTATTTTTTACCAGAGAAAACCTGGTTGTAAATTTTACGAGCAATTTAATTCTTATATAGATTCAGATGTGATTGTGTTTAATTCGCTGAAGTATAAACTGGAATCTGCAATTGGCAGGAAGCCGTTGACAGAAGTTGAAATTATTGACGAGTGTGATGAATTTCTTGATAGTTTTTCAAATCAGAGAAATTTGAATATTGAAAGACTGCAAAATTCTTTGATACAATTAGCAAGAGAGGGCGACATCGCAACAGGGTTTGTTAGAGAAATGATTGAGATAATTAAACAAATAAAAAGAAATCCGAGGATAATCAATGCTGTCCAATCCGCACCCAAGGGTGTACCGCCTCACTCTGTTCCCGGCACGAGAACCTCTAACGAGGTACCCTCTGTGAAAAGAGATATAAACACAGAGGGCAAAATAATTCCCCTGAAAGAAACAGGAATTTATGATTTGTTTAGAATTTTTTTGAATTCAAATGAGTTTTTACAGGAAATTGACGACGAGAGTTATGTTTTTGATTCATGGGAAATAGCAAAAGTGTTTGAGGATTTTTTAAATGAAACTTATGTGACTTTTGACAAGAAAGAGAATAATTTGATTGCGAGTATTGTGACAACAAATCTTGCAAAGAAGTTTAAGGAAATGGTTGACAAAAACAAAATTATTGTCTTGATGTCCGGGACTATTCATTCAGAGAATGTTTTGAAGAGTGTTTTTGGTTTGGATGAATTTAAAATAATTGAGGCAGAAACAGAACACCAAGGGAGAATAGATGTTCAGAAAACTGGTATGGAAATGGACTGCAAGTATTCTAATTTTTCTTCTGGAAAATTCAAAAGAGAGGATTATCTAAAAGCCTTAAACAAATGTGTTGAAATTGCGAAAAAGCCGATATTAATTCATGTGAATGCTTTTAGTGATTTACCGTCTGAACAGGAGATTAAAGAATTTAAGATTAATAATTTAATTAGCAGAGAGAAATTAAAAAATATTCAAGGCGAGGATAAAACCGGGAAGTTGATTCAGGAATTTAAAGGCGGAAAGAATGATGTTTTGTTTTCAACGCGGTGTGCAAGGGGAATTGATTTTCCAGGAGAAGAATGCAACAGCATTGTTTTTACAAAATATCCAAATCCAAATGTGCAGGATGCTTTTTGGAAAATTTTAATGAGGACAAAGCCACATCAATATTGGGATTTTTACAAAGACAAGGCAAGAAGAGAATTATGGCAGAAAGTTTACCGGGGTTTGAGATTTAAAAAAGACCATGTTTTTGTTTTAAGTCCAGATGAGAGAGTATTAAAAGCGTTTGAGGATTAATGTTAGGGTTTGAAAAATAAACAACAACTCAAAAACTTTTTATACAACAAAATCATCTACGATTATGTCAAAACAAAAAATTAGTATTTTTCTTGCCTACTTCATGCAGGGATTAATTTTTTTATATATAACTTTAGCTTTGTATCAAAAAGATTACCTTAATGTTTTTGGGGGTGCCCTTTGTCTGAGCATAACTTTTCTGCCATTTATGTTAAGAAGAAAATGGGGGATTCATCTTCCCTGGACCTTGAATTTTTTAATTGTGCTTTCATTGTATCTGCATGTTGGGGGACAGATAATGGGATGGTATTTAATCTTTCATCCATTTTATGATAAATTCGGGCATTTTATTGGTTCAGCAACAATAGCTTTACTTGGCTTTGCATCTGCTATAACCCTTGATAAATTTTCTAAAATAAAACTTAATAAAACACACATTATCTTTTTTATAATTATTTTTACAATGGCTATTGGAGCTTTTTGGGAAATTGGAGAATTTATTTTAGACCAAACTTTGGGAACAAAAACTCAACACGGATTAGAAGATACAATATATGACTTAATATTTAATCTAATAGGGGGTTTATCTATTGCATTATTGACCAAAATTTATTTTCAGACAATGAAAAAGCAAATAATTTTTAAGGGATTTTGAACGCCCTCGCCCTAACTCCCGACCTCGCACGGGTTATTTAATTTTTATTTTATTCCCTACCATCCCACCGGGATGACTCAATTTTATTGAGCCTCGGAAATCGCTCGGAATCGAAATCAAGAATAAAGAAATCTTTTGGTTTTAACCTGTGAGATTCTGGAACTTATGGGATTTTCAATCCCATGAACGCCCCCACCCCGAATCGAACGGGGACGGCCCGAAGGCCCCGGATCTCAAGTCCGGTGCAATACCATTATGCGATGGAGGCATAAAATAATAATTAGTTAAGAAGTTTTAAAGGTTACTATTTAAAATTCAAAGCCCAAAAATCCTCTTAAAAAAAGATTTCTTAATTGTGATTGGATTATCATTCTCATCAATAATTTGGTATTTAATTACTGGTTTTTCTTTAAGTACCGAAGCTTTTTCAGCCAACTCTTTAGTTGCTTGTTCAAGTGCCCTTTGCACAGCAATTTTAGAATACCCTTGATTAATTAATGCCCATTTAAGAGTATCAGCAGGATATGCTTTTTTTAAATTTTTCTTAAGATAATCTACAAGTTTTCTTTTGTATGTTTCTGCCATAGAAAACAAAGAAAAAATAAGTTTAAAAATTTAGTTGTGGTTTATTTTTATGAAGAATAAAAAAAGGTAAATCAAAAACCAAAATACTTCTTCTGCGTCTCTCTTTTCCCCCAGATTTATCTGAAGTCATCAACTTTTTTCCATACAAAAAATAAAGAATTAATGTCTATAAAATTACTTATTTTTCTAAAAGCCATTTCCAAACTGGCTTAACAATAATATTTTTATTTTCTATTTTAAATTCATCTTCTTGATTAAATGTTAAAATTAAACCTTTTTGCAAATTCAGTTCATCCATTGCTTCTAACAATCCTTTTATTTCTCTGTCCTGATCTTCCTCATTTAAGTCATGACAGACTTGAATCGCATGGATAATCTTTTCCCTGTCTTTAACAACAAAATCACATTCTTTATTTTTTTGAAAATAAAACATTTCAGAGTATTTTTTTCTCAAATGTAAAAATACCTGATTCTCTAACATTCTACCTTTATCTTTTGAAAACGAAACAGAATTGGCATAAGAAAGCCCATTGTCTATTGAATAAATTTTTTTTGGATTGACTTGTTGTTTTTTATATGAATAACTAAATTTTGGAACTGTAAAAATTAAATAAGAATCCTCCAGATAAGAAATATAATCTATAATACTTTGAACAGATTTAACTTCAAACATTTTTTTAAGAGAGTTATAAGAAAATTCTTTCCCTACATTACTTAATAAATAAATAGCCAACTTTTTTAGGACTGCTGTATTTTTAATGCCAAATCGATTGACAATGTCCCTCATCAAAACATCTTTTAATAATTCATGTAAAATGGTTATGTCATCTTCTCTTAAAAATTCAGGAAAGCCCCCTTTGTAAAGATAATTTAAATAAGAATTCTCACTTGGTTTTTGATTGGAAAACTCTAAAAACTCTAAAAAAGAAAACGGGAATAACTCATAACTAATCTGTCTTCCAGTAAGTCTTGTTCCAAGTTCTCTGCTCAATAAAGAAGCATTAGAACCTGTTATTACTACTTTATTTTTTCTGTCTACTAAAAATCTAATAAATTTCTCCCATTTTTCAATATTCTGAATCTCATCAAAAAAATAAACTCCTTTAGGACCATATAACTTTTGAAAAATCTCGTCTGCATTATTAAAATCTTTTAATTCAAAACCTTCTATCCGAGGATCTTCAAGATTCAAATAATAAAACTTTTTTTGGTTTTTTAAAATTTGATTTAAAAGAGTGCTCTTTCCGCATCTTCTAATTCCTGAAATAACCAATGCAAAAGATTTTTTTAATACTTCTCCTTTAAACTTTTCCCGAATTATTCCTTTATCAACTGAATCAATCCATTCTCTTTGGGATTTTATCACTTTTGTTAGATTTTCTCTTGATATCATATCTTACACAACATCTTATATTTTATAAAGGTTTCTATTTAGAATAGAAACATTCTTCTATTGACAATATATACTTCTTGGTGTTATAAAACAATTTCCAAAGAAAAATAATAAGACATTAAACAAAGAAAAAATAAGTTTAAAAATTTAGTTGTGATAAAAATTTATTCATTAATTTTTTTTCTTTTACAACAACCACCCGACCATTAACGCCGGAGCCATCAAGAACGTCATCCCTTGAAAACAGGTAGTCGTACCTGCCCAGAAAAACCCACGACAATCCATCTTTTTTTGTATAAAAAATTTTTTTTTCTAAATCTCCTAATTGAATTCTATTGTTTCCATAAGCAAATATTTTATCATTTTGTATTTTTGTATCTTTGCCAATTTTCAAAAGCAATCCATATTTATTTTTTGAATTCTTATCTTCAACTAATTCTAAATTTGTTAAAATCAAAGGATTTTCAGGAGAAAATTCATATTTGTTTCCTACTTGTTTAATCAAATCTTTTAAAATAAATTCATTCCTGACCCAAGTTGGTTTATTACTTCTTATTATTAATTGATTTGCATCTGTGTAAAATCCATTAAAGAAGTTTTCATCTGCTGAAAAGATTTTTTCAAAATCTTCTAATAAAATTACTCTCTGATTTCTAGGAAGAAATTTATTTAATTCTGTGTTCCATAAAAACTGAGAACCTGTTACATTTTCTTTATCAATTCCATTTGTAATTGTTTGATAAGCCAAACTATCTTTTCCATATTTTTCAGCTGTTTTAGCAAATGCTTCCTGATAAAGTTCTTTGTCTTCTTTGTCCAAGACTCTCGCTGGAATTGTTTTTGCCATATCCTTCTCACAAATCCAAACTTTATAAATCTTTCTATCCTGTCGCCTTTTAAAAATAGTTACAATCACCCCACCTTTACCAATCTCCCTTTAACCTTTACCAATCTCCCTTTAACCTTTACCAATCTCCCTTTATTATAAATTTATTTTATTTTCACAGGCTTCTCTTTCTCATAAAACTCAACTGCATGTTTAAGTCTTGCTTTTGATTCTGAATAAATTGTTAAAAGTTTTTCTTTTTTCTTGATTTTATCTGCTACATGAAAATAAAGATAAAGCCCGGAAAATTTGTCTATAGGACAGCCGGCAATTCTTGCTAAAGAACTTATTTTTTTATTATTTATTTCAGAAATTCTTCCTGACTTTTTTGATAAAATATTTTTCTTGAATTTTGCTGAATCTATGCCATTTAATTTCCCTGCTTGTGCCTTGATAATTTGCTTGAATTTTTCAAATGCTTTTCCTGAATAAAGAATTTCTTTTGCCATTTCAATTCCTTTGGCTTTTTTTGCTTTGCCTGTCATCTTTAAAATCTGGGCTGCTAAAAATAAAGATTTTTTTTCCAAATCTTTTGGTCCTTGTTCTTCTGGATTTAAAACCTTGAGCACATCAACTAATTCCAAGGCAGGACCAATTCCGTTTCCTATTGGCTGGCTTCCGTCAGTTAAAACAACTTTTAATTTTTTGTTAAAATATTTTCCAAGCTGTTCAAATTTTTTCTTTAAACGCAGGGCTTTTGCTTTGTCTACTTTTGCGGTTTTTCCATAAGGAATGTCTATTAAAATATATTTGCTTCCTCCTGCAAGTTTTTTTGAAATTATCGAGGCTATTAACTGGGCTTCAGGGTCTATTTTTAGAATTTTTTCAACTTTGATTATTTTTGAATCTGCAGGAACCATGCCCAAGGCACCCCCCCACACAATACATGCATTTGTTTTTTTCACAATTTTTTTCAACTCTTTTATAGAAAATTCTATTTTGGCGACGGTTTCTATAACATCTGCTGTTCCTGCAGCACTGGTGATTGCTTTTGAAGAATTCTTTGGAACCAGCAACCCTGCAGCAGCACAGATTGAAACCACTATGGGAGTTGTCCTGTTTCCAGAAACCCCGCCAATACAATGCTTATCTACGACAAATTCATCTTTGAATGAAATCTTGTTCCCTGTCTTTAATATTGCCTTTATTAAATAAATAGTTTCTTTCATGTTCATTCCCTGATTATACATTGCTGAAATAAAAAGTGCGATTTCAGGTTCAGATAAAGAATTGTCCACTATATCTTTGATGATTTCGTCTATTTCTTCTGAGGATAATTTTTTCCTGTTTAATTTTTTATTTATGAAAACTATGCTTTTTGGAGCCTGGTCAAGTTTTACATCTACTTTTTGCCCGACCCTTAAGCATAATCTTTTTTTAAGTTCAGATGAAACTGCGATTTGGTTTTTTCTGACCAATTCTTTAGTTGTATTTATAATTGTTGAAATTTCTTTAGGACTTTTTTTAAGAGTTTTAATAGCGACCCTGTCTTTTGTATGGACTCCTATTTTTTTTGCTGTGATTTCATTTATCATTGTAACCGGAAGTCCGGCAGACCATTTCAAAAGTTTAATTTTTAATTCCATCTCTTTTAATTAAATGAAAACTATTTTTATATCTATCTGGAACTATTTAATTGGAAGTTGTAAAAAAACACTCGGAGATTTTCTCTTTCTATAAAGTTCCAAAATAATTAACAGGTATGCCAAGATCAAAGGTCCCAGAATAAATCCTAAAATTCCAAAGAAAAACAGCCCCCCAATCATTCCAACAAGTATTAAAGATGAATGCAGATTAGTTCTCTTTGAAACAATTATAGGTCTGATAAAATTGTCAATGAAGTTTGAAATTATTCCAAAAATTGTTACACCCAAGGCTGGAAAAACACTGCCTCCCATAAAAAGATATATTACAGTTGGCAACCACACAATTGTTGTCCCGATGATAGGAAACATTCCTGCTAAACATGCCAGCAATGTCAAAATTAAAGTGTTGGGAACACCAAAGATAAAAAACCCGAGACCAACAATAAGCCCCTGGAGAATACCAATTACAACCTGCCCGTAAATAACTGAAGAGGTTATTCCTTTAGAAGATTTAAATAATTTGTCTTCTATATCTTTGGGAAAAGGCAGCAAACTTTTTATGTAAGAAATGAACTTGTCCCCGTCTCTTAACACAAAGAAAAAAGTAAAGGATACTACAATGAATTGGAGAAATAAACTTGGGAAATTAAGTATTAATTGTGCGAGAGAATTCATCAGGGCATTTGTTAATTTGGTTACAAAAGAATGAATAATGGAACCGATTTCTGCGGAAAATTCTTCAGATGCAAATAAAGAAGGAAAGAAATTTTGAAGAGGTGTAACAAAATCTATTTGTTGTGAAGCTGTATAAATCTTAAAAGATTGGTCTAAAAGTATTGGTGTTAAAAACCATAAAGGCAAAGCAATAATCAGAATTAACAGAAAGCATATTAAAATTGCCGAGAGATTTTCTGATTTAGTTAATTTGTAAACCCAATTATATACAGGGGTAAAAATAAATGCCAAAATAAAACCAACCAAGATAGACAATAAAATTGGTTTTAATAAAAAAAAAGATAAAACTAGAAGAGCAACCAAGATGCTCGCGGTCATAACTTTTCTAAAATAAATGTCGTCCATTTTGTTACTTATCACAGGTAGTTTAAATTTAAAAATGCTTCTATAAAAAGATTTATAAGTTAGAATGAAGAAATTAGATTATGAATTTTATAAAAAAGATTTTTGATGGTGATGTTGATGAAAGTGTTCATGCGCAGTTTCAAAAATTTAGCAAGGGCGAATTTAGAAATAGGGCGTTGATTGAGGTAAAGAAAACCGGGAAAGGTTATTCAATTAAGACTTCTGCGGAGTTTGCGAATGAGTTGGTCAGGGTTGTTGCTGAGAAGTTGGGGGAAGAAAAAACAAGAATTACCGGGGCTATTGTTTCTACGCAAGATTTGACAGGAGAGTTAGAGTTCAAAGATAAGAAACAGTTTCAAGGTGTTAAGAGATATTTAATTGATAGTGAGATGTCTGGGGGAGAAATAATTAACTTGCTTGACAAATTCCCGAAGAATTTTTTTGCGCTGAGTTTTGAAGTTGGTGAAACAAAGTTAAAGATAAAGCCAAAGGCACCGAAATCTGGGAAGCCAGGGAAAAGTGGTAAAAAACCAAAACCAGATTTTTGCAGATTAAAAACAACTGATAAAGAATTGGGAGAGAGTTTTGTTTTTGATACCCTATACCCTAAAGGGCACGAGAAGGGTACGAGTAAGAGAGATTTTAAAAAAGCAGAGATAACACATAGTTTTTTTATTGATGAGATAATTTTTCCAGAAGATGAAAAAGATTATTCTAAGATTCGTGAAATGGCGAAGAGAAAAGGCAGGATTGTTAGGGAAGCTGTGATTGATGGGGAAGAGATGAATAAAGAGATAGGGTTTGAAGCTTGATTATTTTTTCTTCTTAGGTTTAATAGAAAGAAGGATTATTAGTACTATAAAATATATAACAAAGAGAAAAAAATTTTCAATTGCGTATAAGAATATTCCAATAATAACCAAGAGAACTATAAAAGGTATGCTCCAATCTATTTCATATTCTTGCTTTTGTTTTTTAGCCATTATTTTTATAAGAAAATATAATTTAAAAATCTGCCGATTAAGGATAAAACAACACCAACTAAAAAATGTGTAATTAAAACATAAGTATTAAATAGATTGAATAATTTATTATTAAAGAGTTTAGAAAATGGAAGATGAGAATACAAAAATTGAAAATATTGATGGTATAACGGGAGTTATCACAAATAAAGGGTTAAGAGTAAACTTTCTAAATATTTACGAAGCTTTGGAGGAGAAAAATCCAAGAAATGTCTTTCTAAACGGGCAACTGTATATAGAAGATAGGGTTGATACAATCATCTCAGGATATTTTGGTCAGGATAATAGCATTCGTCATTCTTCAATATTAAAATTTCTTAAATCCAAACATTGCGATTTCTTCTCTAAAATCAAATTTTTATCTATGTTAATTAATACATATAAAGAGGACAATGAAGGCAAAAAAGAAGAGGTTCCATTTATTAAAAATAAAGAGATAATTTCAAGTTTACGAACTATTGGAGAAGTCAGAAATTCTTTCCAACACAATCTTGTTTTTGAGGAAGCATTCATAAACGCAATTAAAGATGGAAAAACATTCAAACTAACAAATAAGAGGTTAAACACTTCTAAAAGCATAAAGGATTTAGTGGATATTTTTAAGAAAGAAACTATTTTACTTGTTGATGAACTTGATAAAATAATATTAAAAGAATTTGCTACTCACAAAATTGAAGATTACAAGAAAACCAAAGAATGGTGTCACTT
>CBDVES010000005.1:0-18498 GCA_965373065.1 uncultured archaeon
TTTTTCTTTTGTTTTAATAGGTTTAAGTGGGTTGTTAATAACAATTCTGATACTAGCTTTTCTAGTTGAAATTTTTGGATTGCATTATTTTTTATCTAGAATTTTTGCTTTATTTATTACTCTTCTTTGGAATTATTTTTTAGTATCTTCAATTATATTTAAGCAACCAGTGTTTAAATAAAATCAAATATGTTCTATCTCACAAATCTTCTTAAACCCTTATTTTTATGCTTTATAATGAGAAAACTATCTATAGTTGTTCCAATGTATGACGAGCGGGATAATATTTCTATCTTACACTCTGAAATAACCAGGGCTGTAGAACAATCAAAAAAAGAAAAATTAATTACAGATTATGAAGTTATTTTTGTCAATGACGGATCTAGAGATGGGAGTTTAAAAATATTTAAAGAAATCTCTCAAAAAGATTCCAAGTTAAAAATAATAAATTTGAGAAAGAATTTTGGACAAACTTCTGCATTAAAAGCAGGTTTTGATAATGTTCAAGGAGATATTATTTTAACAATGGATGGAGATCTTCAAAATGATCCTGCAGATATTCCCAAAATAATAAAAAAATTAGACCAGGGTTATGATGTTGTTTCTGGTTGGAGGTATAATCGAAGAGACTCTTTTTCAAAAAAAATAACTTCAACAATGATGCGTAATTTAAGAATGAGAGTTATTGGAGATAGATTAAATGATTATGGATGTTCTTTTAAAATATATAAAAAAGAATGCATCAAAGATCTTGAACTTTTTGGAGAGCTTCATAGATTTATAACAGCATATCTTTTTATAAAAGGTTATAGAATCGGCGAGATAAAAGTAAATCATCGTCAAAGAAAATTTGGCAAAACAAAATACAAATTCAATAGGGGAATAAATGGTATTTTGGATTTATTCTATCTGAAATTCTGGCTAACTTATTCAAGCAGACCTTTACATTTTTTTGGAAGAATAGGATTTTATCAGTGGATTTTAGCAGGAATTATAATCATAGAGCAAATAATAAAAGCTTATGTAACTAATACATTAGAATTAGGTCCGCTTTTAATGCTTTCGGTATTTTTTGGCATTAGTGGTCTTTTATGTATCATGTTTGGATTTTTATTTGAGATAGTATCAAGAACTTATTTTGCAGAGAAAAAAATTTACAATATCGGGAGTATTTATAATTAAAATGAAGAAAGATTATTCAAAATTTAGAGCAGATTTTCATTTGCATGTTTATACAAGATGGAGAGATTCTAACTGGGAACCTGGACCAAGAGATATTAAAACATTTACAGAGGAATTTAATAAAAGAGGTTTGGATTTAGCAACTCTAACTAATTTTAATGATGATAGATATGAAAGATTTATTGAAACTGCAAAGAATTTGCCTAAATCATGGAAATTTCAGGAATATAGAAGAGGAGCAAAGGTTTTAATGCCTGACAAAAGAGATTTTTACTGGATAAAATCTCAGGAAATTCCTACACAAGAAGGACATGTTTTATTTAGTGGTATTGAGAGAGGCAGATTTTATGAACCATCTAAACCTTTAGAACAAACTCTTAAAGAAGCAGATGAATTAACAATCGTAATTGCAGATTATGCTGAAGCAGTTTTTGAGGATAATTCTATGGGAATTGGGGAAGAGACTTTATTAAAATATAGAGATTATTTTACTGCTGCAGAATATAATGCAGGAATTTGGTTGGTTTTTCCTTGGGCTAATAAAAAAATAGAAAAAATATGTGCTACAGAAAACATGTCTTTAATAGCAAGTTCAGATGCTTATTCATCTATCATGCCTTTTATAGGAGGATTTCCTTTCTCAAATATAGGAAAAACTTACACAGAATTTAACAAATCAACAATAGATTTTTCAGACATTGATTCTCTATTGTATTCTTTAAAGCAAAATATTATAGATGAAAAATTCAAAATAAAGAAAAAGAGAAATAGTGTCCCATCTATTCTACATCATGTAGTTATGGCCCTTGGATATTCTCGCCTCAAAAATCTTGGTTTCAAAATTCAACATCATTGTGATAGATAAAATGTGCGGAATAATTGGATTTAATTGGGAAGATAAAATTCTTTTGAACAGAGCTTTAAAAGAAATTAAGCATAGAGGAATAGATGATTCTGGAAAATTTTTTGATAAAGAACTTTCTTTAGGACATGCAAGGCTTTCTATTATTGATTTGTCAAAATTAGGGAGACAGCCAATGTCAAATAAAGAGGGAACATTGTGGATTGTTTTCAATGGGGAAATTTATAATTATAAGGATTTAAGGCAAGACTTAGAAAAGAAAGGCCACAGATTTATATCAGATACAGATACAGAAGTTTTAATCCATCTTTATGAACAAGAAGGTTTTAAGTGTTTAAAAAAATTAAATGGCATGTTTGCATTTTGCATTTATGATTCTAAGAAAAAAATATTTTTTCTTGCAAGGGACAGAGTTGGAATAAAACCTCTTTATTATTATGATAAAAAAGGAAAATTTATGTTTTGTTCTGAAATAAAAGGAATACTGCAAAATAAACAAATAAAAAGAGAATTAAATATAGACGCTATTCCTTCATTTTTAACTTTTAGAGCCAATACACTTATTAAAACTTTTTTTCAGAACATCTCTAAATTAATGCCCGGGCATTACCTGGTATATAATTTAAAAGACAAAAATTTAATGATAAAAAAATATTGGGATTTAAATTTTAAACCTGAAAATAAGTCAAAAAACTATTTTGCAAAAAAATTACAGATTCTTATACAAGATTCTGTTAAAAAAAGACTTATGTCTGATGTGCCTTATGGGGCTTATCTTTCTGGAGGAATTGATTCTGGAACAATTGTCTCAATCATGGATAAGTTTTGTTCTAGTCCAATAGAGACTTTTTCAGTAGGATTTGAAGGAGAATATGATGAGGTAAATGAAGCTAGGTTTTTATCTGAAAAAATAGGAACAAATCATCACGAATTAATTATTAAAGAAGATTCTGTAAAACATTTGCCAAAAATAATTTATCATCTTGATGAACCCATGTCTGATCCAACAAGCCTGCCGGTTTATTTCCTTTCTCAATACACAAAAAAATATTGCACAGTAATTTTAACAGGAGAAGGTTCAGACGAGGTTTTTGCAGGATATCCTCAATATAAATTCATGAAATTACATAGGCATTTTTTAAGACCTTTTCCTATTCCGGCAAGGAAACATCTTGTAAAGTTTACAAAAATTCTTTCTAAAAATTTTTTAAATAAAGGATTTGAATTTACTTCTGAATTAGGGGAAAAAGGATTTGAAAGATTTTCAAACTTTAGTTTATCCAATAACTATGCCGAACAATATTTAAATATGGTCTCTATTTTCAATGAACAAGAAAAAGAATCTTTATTAGTTTTAAAACATCCTAAAAATTTCTATAAAGTCTACAAAAAATATTTTAAAAATCAGTCTTTAATCAGCAATTGTTTAAGATTAGATTTTAAAGAAAATATGGTTGATGATCTTTTGATGAAAGTAGATAAAAATACAATGGCGTTTTCAGTTGAAGGAAGAGTTCCTTTTTTAGACCACAGGATTATAGAATTTGCTTCAAAAATCCCGGATAATTTAAAATTGAGATTTTTTAATCAAGATAAATTTATTTTAAGAAATGCTGTTAAAGGAATTATTCCTTCTCAAACAAGAAAACGAAAAAAGAAACATTTTTTTGTTCCAATAAATAAGTGGTTTAAAAATGAGCTTACTCAAATAAAAGAAGATTTGTTGTCAGAAAATTATATTAAAAAACAAGGAATCTTTAAACTGACATATATTAAAAATATCAATAAGAATTATGAGAAATCCAGATTGTTTTATGCGAGACAACTTTGGTCTTTAATAACTTTTCAGATATGGTATAAGCAATATATTGAAAATGAAAAAATTAAAATCTAATTTAAAAAATTTAGGATCCCAAGATAGATTTGGATATGAATGGAATAAATATAATGAAATAATTCCCGAATATGAAATCCAATTTTTAAAATGGGTATTTCCCTTGACAAAATCAGATTTTAAAAATAAAGTAGTTTTAGATGCTGGATGTGGAACTGGAAGAAATTCTTATTGGCCATTAATTTATAAAGCAAAGAAAATAATTGCTTTTGACTATGATTCAAGAACAGTTAGAATCGCAAAAAAAAATTTATCTAAATTTAAAAATACAGAAACTTTTTTCAAATCTATTTATGATTTGGATATAAAAAATAAAGTAGATATAGCTTTTTCTATAGGCGTGATACATCATTTAGAAAATCCTGATTTAGCAGTAAGAAAATTAATAGATTCTGTAAAGAAAAACGGAATTGTTTTAATTTGGGTTTATGGTTATGAAGGAAATGAATGGGTTGTTAAATACATTAATCCTTTGAGAAAAATAACCTCAAAATTACCTCTTAAAATGGCGAATTTAATATCTTATCTATTTTCAATTCCTCTTTACTTTTATGTAAAATTTTTTTCACAAAACTCTCCTTATTTTACGCAACTTTCAAAATTTAAATTTTGGCATATCCATAGTATTGTTTTTGACCAACTTATACCAAAAATCGCAAATTACTGGAAAAAAGAAGAAGCATTATCTTTGTTTGAACATAAAAATCTTAAAAATATTGAAATATTTAGGGTGAATCAAAATTCATGGACTTTAATAGGAAGGAAAAAATGAAGCTTAAAGATTTAACCAATAAACAAATATTAGCAATAACATTTGGTTTACTTTTTTTAATTACAGTGTCAACGCAATTTTATGGTCATGCAGATATTGGAGACTATATAGGAGTTTCTAAATTTTTTGCTGGAGAATATGATGCAAAAATACGTTCTTCTCATTCATATTTTTACGGTTTTATGCTCTCTCCGTTTGAAAAAATAACTGATAGTTTTTTAGGAATAAAACTTATATCTTTGATGTGGTTAATTTTATTGATATTGAGTATTTATTATATTTCTAATAAAGACAGAAAAACATTGCTATTGACTGTTACAGCTCCAATTTTTTGGTATATGGCTCCGGTAATAGGTCCAATTCAAATTGCAAGTTTGTTTTTTTTATGGGGGTATTATTTCTTAAAAAGATATGATTTAAAAGCAAAGATAACAAATTTATTTTATGCAGGAATATTTTTTGGAATTGCATGGGTTTTTTGGGACACTGTTTTGCACCTGGGAGTTCTTTTAACATTCTGTTTTTTTTGGAAAAAAAAATTTTCCCACTTAATTTATTTCCTATTTTTTATTTTAATTGGGCTGATTCCAAGATTGATTCTGGATCAGGTTTTATTTAATTTTCCTTTTTTTACAATAATGAAAAGTTTTTCAGGAGGAATTGTAAATTCTTTATGGGCTGGCTCTTTGGGAAGTGGGCACGCTTCTAAATCTTTTGTAAATATATTTTCTGTTTTAATTGTTTTGCCTTTCTTTTCACATCTTTTATTAAAATCCCAAAATTTTAAAAATGATAAAAAAACTATTTTGTTTCTTATTCTTTCTTTTTTATTGATTTTATCAAACCCCCAAATCAGATATCTTCTTATTTTATCTCCAATAATTTTATTAAAGCTGGGAAAAATAATAAATAAAAAACAATTGAAAAAATACATTATTTTTTCAATTTTTGTTTCTATTCTTGTTTCAACCCCCTATTTAATTCAAATAAAATATTCTACGAATTCTCCAGAATTTAATTCTTTATTAGACAATCTTTTAAATATCGAAATTTCAGAAAAAAATCCTGAAAAAATAATTATTCAGGATTTAAAAAATATTGCAGAAGATTTTCCCAATCAAAGATTTCTAGTCGGAAACCATCCAGATGAGTCTGCTTTTTTGGCCCGTTTATATTGGGGAGATGGAATCCAAGAATTCATAAGCAGACAAGATTATGATTTATATTTCAATAATCAGTCTGTTTTATTTGAAAAAGAATTTCGCCCTATTTCGAATATTAAAAATAGAAGGGAAATTTGGATAAAAGGAGGAATTTCAAGAAAGATAACCGAATTTGATAATTATGAAAATATTTCTTTAGCAATCAGAATCAATGCTCCAATAGATTTACAAGGATTTAAATTGCTAAAGAAATATGATTTGTTGTATGTTTCAAAAAAATTATAATAGATTTATAATCAAATAACTTTTAAATAAACCTTTTTTATTATATTTTTTATGAAATTAAAAAAAGATAAAATAGATAAAATTCTTAAATTATTTTTTAAATCATCTTGTGTTGGTTTTGCTCCTTTGTTATCCCTTCTTTTAGTAAACCCAATTATAGTTTTCATAAATTTCTTTGGAACAAAGATACTTGTTTTTAAGAATAAAGAGTGGGAATAAGTAAGCTTTTTAATATATTTATTATTGATTATAAAATGAAATCCAAAAATCAATTGCCAAATATTCTTAAACATTCTTTTAAAACATTCTTGCTAATTGCCGTATTTCTTTTCCTTTCCAAAATTTTTGCTTACTTTTACAGAATAGTTATAGCAAGATATTTTGGGGCTGAGGTGTATGGATTATTTTCCTTGGCACTTGTAGTAATTGGGTGGTTTGTGGCTTTTGCTGCACTTGGATTTAATGAGGGCATGGTAAGGTATGTATCTTTTTATCGAGGAAAAAAAGAAATAAATAAAATTAGATATCTCTTTAGGTTTTCTTCAAGAATTTTATTTGTCTCCACAACTATAATCACTTTAGTCTCTTTTTTTTCTGCAGAATATATTTCCATAAATATTTTTCATAATTCTGATTTAACAATTTTTCTTAAAATTTTTAGTGTGATGATTCCTTTTTGGATTTTTGCATTATACTTTGCTTCAATTATGAGGGCTTTTGAAAAAATAAAACAACAAGCGTTTATTGAAAGTATTATCCAAAATCTTGCAAAATTATTTGGGTTAATTGCATTAATCTTTTTGGGATTGAATACAAATTCAATAATCTTCTCATTTTTCTTAGGAATTCTTTTGATGTTTTTATCCACATATTTTTATTGCAAACATAAACTCCCCCAGATATTTGTCAAACCAAAAATTGATTCAAAAAGAAAACAAGATATCTCAAAAAATTTTGTATCTTATTCTTGGCCTGTTATGTTCTTTGGAATTGTGTCCAGTATTTTTTATTGGACAGATTCTTTTGCAATAGGTTTTTTTAAATCTGCAACAGAGGTTGGTTTTTATAACGCTGCTATACCTATAGCCTTGTTAATCGGCTTTGCTCCAGAATTATTTATGCATTTGTTCCTTCCTTTAATCACTAAAGAATTCTCACAAAAAAATATAAAATTAATTAAAGAATTATCCAAACAAATCGGGAAATGGATTTTCATGTTCAATCTGCCTTTATTCCTCCTTATGATGTTTTTTCCTGGAGCAATAATTAATATCTTGTTTGGTCCAGAATACTTGGTTGCAGAGAATGCTTTAAGATTCCTCTTGATTGGGGCATTGTTTTCTTCCTTGTTTGTAATCTCCCATAATTTAATTTCTATGGCTGGAAAATCCAGAATAATTTTTTATGACATCTTGATTGCCACGTCAATAAACATTTTTCTTAATATCTTGTTGGTTCCAAGACCTACAGTTTTCGGGCTGGACAATTCTCTTGGAATAAATGGTGCAGCAATTGCAACAATGATTTCTGTAATTATTTTTAATCTTTTATTTTTGTTTCAGGCAAAATACTACATTTCAATCATACCATTTAGAAGAAAAATGTTTAATGTTTTATTGGCTTCCATAGCACCATTTTTATTTCTTATGTTTCTCAAAAAGTCAATGGAAATTACTTTATTAGGGGTTATCCTCCTGAGTTTATTTTTTTATCTTGCTTATATTTGTCTTCTTTTCTTTCTAAAAGGTTTTGATGCGAATGATACTCTGGTTTTAAAAGATGTAACCAAAAAGATAGGTCTGTTTGAGAAAGACCAAAAAAGTAAATAATTATTTGCTATTTTTTGTAAATTCAATCTCAATAGCATCACCCAATCTTAGAAAACTTAATAACAAATCAAGAGGAATAGTAAATATCATTAAAAGTTTGTTGGTGGCAAAACTTTTTTCAGAAAAATAAACTGGTCTTTTTCTAAATTTATTTGTCAAATATAAAATACTTGCTAAAATACTGCTCTGCAAATATCTTATTTTGTTTATTTTCAAATCAGCTTTTCGTGCATACTTCTTAATTGTTTCTGGAGAATATATAAAAAGATGTCTTGGTGTATCTAAACTTACCCAACATGTCTTAAATAATTTATACATTAGAGATTTACTTTGTGGCACAGAAATGATTAATGATCCTTTTGGTTTTAAAATCCGTGCTAATTCTTTTATAGTTTCAGAAGGATTTGTTAAATGTTCAAAAACCCAACTTAAAGTGATTACATCAAAATAATTTTCAGGATATTTTGCTTTTTTGAGAGTTCCATTAAATATTTTTAACTTGTGATTTTTTACAAATTCTTCATCAATTTCACTTGGTTCAACCCCATAACAATCCATTTTGAATTTTTCCATTAATAAAATAAATTCTCCAGACCCACATCCCACATCGAGAAATTTACCTCCTTCAACAACCTTGGTGGATTTTAACAAATATTTGACTGGGGATAAAATTAATTTCAAAAAAGAGTTGGATTTAGAAAAAAGAATTTCATAGAGTTTGACTTTTAACTTTCGTGGTTCTTTGCCCTTTAAAGAATAATATTGTTTAGGATAATGTTTGCTTAGCTCCTTAGGAGTTGGTTGAGGATTAACAAAGATTAATCCGCATTTTTTACATTCATAAATATTATATTTTTTATCTATGTCAAATATTCTATCTTGATTAGTAAATAAAAATTTAAAATCCTGACTTCCACATAAATCACAATGAGTAATCTTTTTCATTTTATAATTCTTTTAAGGCGATTGGACCATCTTTAAACTTTTCTATCCTTGAGTTTTATTAGAATTTTCCCAATCCCTATTTTGAAGAATATATAATATTATAAATAAAAGATTATTAAAATATTAATGAAAGGAGTAATTTTGGCAGGAGGAACAGGAAGCAGGCTGCATCCTTGCACAAAAGTGACCAACAAACATCTTCTTCCAGTTTATACAAAACCAATGATTTATTACCCCTTAAAAACTCTTGTTGATGCAGGAATCAAAGATATCCTTGTTATTTCTGGAAAAGAACATGCAGGGGATTTTCTCAAACTACTTGGTTCTGGAAAGGAATTTGGAGTTAATCTTACTTATGGGGTTCAGGAGGAGGCAGGAGGAATTGCAGAAGCATTATACATTGCAAAAAATTTTATTGGAAATGATTCCCTCGTTGTAATTTTAGGCGACAATATTTTTGAACAAAATATTAAACAATTTGTTGAGAATTTTAAAACACAAGAAAATGGAGCAAGAATTTTCTTAAAAAAAGTTTCAATAGATGAAGCAAGACGTTTTGGTTGTGCAGTTGTTCAAAAGGATAAAGTTTTGTATGTTGAAGAAAAGCCAAGAGATCCAAAATCAAATTTAGTACTAACTGGATTATACATGTTTGATTCAAATATATTCAATATAATAGAAGGTCTTGAGCGTTCTGCAAGAGGAGAACTTGAAATAACAGATGCAATAAGTCACTATGTAAAAAATGGAAAATGTCGCCACAATATTATTGAAGGTTTTTGGTCAGATGCAGGAACTTTTGAAAGTTTGTTTTCTTCAAGCCAATATTTGAGAAATAAAGACAAAACTTTTTTTAAGAATTAAATTTCAAGAATAAAATCTAATAGTTCTTCTTAAACCATCTTCAAAACTAATTTTTGGTTTCCAACCTGTTGTTTCTCTAAACTTTGTTGAATCTGCAATATAATCCCTTTTGTTTATTTTATGT
The DNA here is from genome assembly GCA_965373065.1 of uncultured archaeon. Lineage (GTDB taxonomy): Archaea > Nanobdellota > Nanobdellia > Pacearchaeales > GW2011-AR1 > JAUWPB01. The sequence goes on from CBDVES010000005.1 coordinate 9,921, forward strand.
GTCCCCTCGGGAAATTCAACATGAGTTATCTTAACATTTTTTCCAACATCTCTTTCCACAATCTCTTTTATTTTTCCAACAACTTCCTGAAATGTTTTTCCCTCACCAGAACCTAAAACAAAAACCTTTCCATTAGTTTTTTCTGATTCTGCAGCCAAAATAAAAGCATCAACATAATTTTGAACATAATTATAATCTCTAATAAAATCCCCTTTTCCATAAACTGTTAATTCTTCGCCTCTCAAAGCCCTTCCAATCATAAAATTTAAAACTCCTCGATTCGGGTTATCTATTTTTTGCCATTCTCCAAAAACATTTGACAACCTTAAAACACAACTTTTTAAACCATAATTTTTATAATACATCTGCAAATATTTTTCAGCAAGTAATTTGTGAACATCATAAACAGAAAGGGGATTTTCTTTTTCATCTTCATTAGAAGGGAGTTTTGAGACCTCTCCAATAACAGTTACAGTGCTTGGAAAAATTATTTTAATGTTTGGATTTTTTTCTCTGCAGGTTTCCAAAATGTTAACCAAACCAACTAAATCAGATTCCAAATCTTTTCGTGGGTTTTGCATAGATTTTTTCAAGTTAGTCTGCCATGCCAAATGATACAAATAATCTACTCCTTCAACAGATTTTTCAATCTTTTTCTTATCTAATAAATTCCCTTTAATAATTTGAACTTTGCTCTCAATGTTTTTAGGATTTCTTTTATACTCGCAATGTTTTCCAAACAAACTTACTTTATTCCCAAGTTCAACAAGTCTTTCTGAAAGATTACTTCCTATAAAACCATGACCCCCAGTAATAAGTATTTTTTTATTCTTCATATAAATTAAAATTTCATAGCGTTTTTAAATATTTTTTATTTTTATTATATATCCCACCTCAATAATCTATTTAAATAAAGATGTTGAATGTTATTTATGGAATTTTTTATTCCTAATTTGTTGTTAAGAAGTATAAAGAGATGAAAATATGAAAAAACACTGCAAAATTTGTAAAACTCAAAATCTTGTTAAATTTATTTCTTTTGGAGAAATGCCTGTTGCAAACGCCTTTTTGAAAAAACAAGATTTAGAAAAACCAGAATATACTTATAAGATGGATGTTGGTTTTTGTGAAAATTGCAAAATGGTTCAGCTATTAAATTTGGTTCCTTATGATAAATTTATCATTCCAGACAAGACAGGAAAAACACATTATGCTTTTTTCTCTTCTACTTCAAAGTTTATGGAGAAACATTTTGCAGAAATGTCAAAAGAAATTGAAGAGCGATTTCTTGACAAAGACTCAAAAGTTCTTGAAACAGGAAGTAATGATGGAATCATGTTGCAGAATTTTAAAAATCATGAAGTTCTTGGGATAGAACCTTCACAAAATGTTGCAGAAGTTGCAATTAAAAAAAACATCCCCACAATAACAGATTTTTTTACCCAAGAATTGGCAAACAAAATTTTACTGGAAAAAGGAAAGTTTAGATCTATATTATCTACAAATGCTACTTTAAGTGTAAGAGATTTGCACGATTATATGAAAGGAGTTACAACTCTTTTGGAGGACAAAGGGGTTTTTGTAACACAAGAACCTTATGTTTTAGATGTCTTAGAAAAAACATCCTATGACCAGATTTATGAAGGTCATATTTGGCATTTTTCTTTAACATCCCTTTCAAATTTATACAAAGTACATGATATGGAAATTTTCGATGCTGAAAAACAAAATGTTCATGGTGGTTCAATGAGGGTTTATTCTTGTAAAAAAAGAGATTATAAAAAAACAAATAGATTGGAAAAATATCTTGAAGAAGAATCACAAAAAAGAATATCTTCAATACAACCTTATATTAATTTTGCAAAAAAAGTTGAATCAAATAAGAAGAAATTTATTGATTTAATTTATGATTTAAAATTTCAAGGCAAAAAAATTGTTGGTTATGCTGCCGCCGCAAAGGGAACAATAGTTCAGAATTATTGTGGGATTGGAACAGATTTAATTGATTATATTGCAGATTCAACAAAGTTTAAACAAGGATTATATTCCCCTGGGAAACATATTCCAATTGTTAGCCCAGATGTATTTCACCAAGACTCCGACGCTGATTATGCCATTCTTTTTGCATGGAACCATCTAAAAGAAATTTCAGAAAAAGAAAAAGATTTTATTAAAAGAGGAGGAAGGTTTATTGTTCATTTGCCTGAACCCCATATAGTTGAACCAGAAGCATCTTTTTAAATTGAAAGTAAAATAATCTGAAATAATTTAAAGACATTATGATTCTAAAAATCCAACCAGAAAAGGTTCTTTTGATTTTTGTGAGATCTTAACTATTAAATATTAGCAATTATTTTTTATGATTCTCATTCAAAACTTCTATATTTCTTTCACTTTCTTTATTGAAAAAGAATCCATTCCAAAAAAATATGACATTAATAACATGCTCAAGTGGAGCGATACAAAGATAAAGTGGAATAAAATAAGAGTATTCTTTAAGGGGAAATCTGTAGAACATGGAAGCAAATCCTAAATAAGGAGTTGCTCTTGCAATTCTGTGACAAAAACCAGTATTGTTAAGACCATATTCTTTGACAAAATTTCCATTGCTTTTAGAGTAATTGCAAATTGTTTTTATAGTTTTTTTAAAATTATCAAATTTATGCAAATGAAAAACTTTCACATTAGCCCTGACTATTTTTCCAATTTTTTTCAATTTTAAATATAAATCAGCGTCAATACCAATTATTTTTGGGTCTTCATTAAACAAACCTATTTTTTCTAAATCTTTTTTTCTATAAGCACAAGCTTTTGCATCCATAGTTGGTTTTCTAATTTTTCTATCATTAATTGTGAGTATTCTTATCAAAAAACTCCGCCTTTCCCAATAATCTTTTGTTATGTGCAAATCAGAAACAGTTGCCACCACTTCTTTGTTCTCTAATGGTTTTATAAGTTTTTCAAGCCAAAATTCATCTTCAGGAACACAATCTTGAGAAAGTGTTACTATTATATCTCCTTTAGACTTTTTAATCCCTGTATTAAAAGATTTGGATTGAGGCATATTCCAATTTTCAACTAATTCTGCTTTCACTGTTTGTTTTTTTATCATATTTCTAATTCTATCCAGAACTTCTTTTTCAGGTTTGTAAACTGGAATAACTATTGACACTTTAGGCATTTTACAATGTTTAAAGAAATCTTTTTAAAGTTAATTGTGATACAAATTAAAAGAAGCAAGCTATTTTTGATATAAACCTTTATAACTTATCATTCAATTATTTTTTTATGGATTTAACTCAAGATATGTTAGAACAAGTTAAAGATTTAGTGAAACCCAAATACAACCAATTAAATTGTTGGGCACATGGATGGTGCCATGTTTCTAATGTTGCAAAATTTTCTAAAAAATTAGCAGAAATGGAAAATCAGAATTCTCTTTTGTGTGAAATAGCAAGTTATTGCCATGATTTGGGAAGAGTTGTTGAAGAACAAGATGGTTCAATAACAAGAAATTTCGGGTGTCAAAATCATGCGATTCTTTCAATTGAGCCAACTGCAAGAGTTTTACAACAAGTTGGAATTAAGGGAAATGATTTTAATTTTATTTTAGAAGCAGTAGTTGCACATTCATATAAAGATTATCAAGGAAATAATCCAGTGGCGAAAATTTTAAGAGACGCCGATAAAAAAGATTCCCTTGGAGCATGGGCAGTTTTAAGACATTCAAGTTTTGATTTTAAACAAAATTTAATAAGTCCCGAGCAAATAATTCAAAATAAAAACAATCCGAAAAAAATAGAATTTTTTGCTGAACAAATACTTGATTCTATAAAATCAATACCGAAATTTAGAGAAAAGTACAAAAAAATTTTGGATTTTACTTTGGAATGGTATGAAAAGAAAATGTTCCATACAAAATCTGCTTATGAACTTTGTGAAAAAGATTATCAGTATACAAAAAAGGCAAGAGAATTTTTAGAGAAATGATTTAATTTTCAATAGGATAAATCTATACTTCAATATAAGAATATTTTTAAATGATTTTAGGTGTGCTTATTAAATGAAAAAAAAGAAGGCATTAATTACTGGAATAACTGGACAAGATGGATCTTATCTGGCAGAATTTTTATTAGGAAAAGGATATGAGGTTCATGGAATTTTGAGGAGGGCTTCAACTTTTGGAACAACACAAAGAATAGATCATTTACATACGCCTGAAGAAGGGGCAGAGTCCAAAATAAAAATGTTTTATGGAGATCTTGCAAATACAGGGACCATGTCAGAAATAATAAACAAAATCAAACCTGATGAGATTTATAATTTGGCTGCCCAATCCCATGTAAGAATTTCTTTTGATATCCCTGAATACACAGGAGATATAACTGGTTTAGGAACATTAAGGATTTTGCAAGCAATCAGGAATTTGGATAAGAGTATAAAATTTTATCAAGCTTCCTCAAGTGAGCTTTTTGGAAAAAATCCTTCTAAAACATTCCAAAATGAACAAACTCCTTTTTATCCAAGAAGCCCCTATGGTTGTGCAAAATTATATTCTTTTTGGATAACTAAAAATTATCGAGAGGCATATGGCATTTTCGCCACAAATGGAATTTTATTTAATCATGAATCTCCAAGAAGAGGGGAAAATTTTGTCACAAAAAAAATAACAAAAAAATTATGCGAAATAAAGAGAGGGCTTAGAGACACACTTTTTCTAGGGAACTTAAATTCAAAAAGAGATTGGGGGTATGCTAAAGATTATGTTGAAGCAATGTGGTTAATTCTTCAACAAGACAATCCAGAGGACTATGTTATAGCAACAGGAGAAACACATAGTGTCAGAGAATTTGTTGAGTTATCTTGTAAGGAATTAGGATTTAATCTTGAGTGGAAAGGAGAAGGATTATATGAAGTTGGGGTGGATTTAAATACTGGAAAAAACATAATCAAAATTGATTCAAGATATTTTAGACCTACTGAAATAGACTATTTGCTCGGAGATGCAACAAAGGCAAAAACAAAATTAGGATGGGTTCCAAAAACAAGTTTCAAGGAATTAGTGAAGTTAATGATTGAATCTGACCTTAAGGAAGTAGATAAAAAAATAAATGGTGTGGGCATCCCTCATAAACCTTCTTTTTAAAATGTTTATCCCAAAAATTGTCTTAATTCAACCAGATAGCCCTTATTTATCATTTCCTCTTGCATTTCCAAGTTTGGGTTTATTGTATATTTCTTATTATCTTAAACAAAATAATTATTCTCCGATATTTTATGATTTAACTGGGGGAATAAAACTTCCTGAAAATTTAAAAGCAGATATTTTTGCATTTTCTTGTCAAATCACCCAATTTAAAGAAATAATCAACATCATGAAAATCTTAAGGGAAGATAATCCTAATTCTCTTTTTGTTGTTGGTGGCCCTTTTCCAACACATAGTCCAGAAGAATGTTTGGATGCAGGGTTTGATGCAGTAGTAATTGGTGAAGGAGAGTTACCAATTGTTGAAATTGTGAAAAAATTTCCTGATGTTAGAAAAGGGATTTATTCTTCAGAGAAGTTTATTGATCCTAATGAAGTTTCAGTTGATTGGGAGGCAATTGATGTTTTAAGATATAGATATCAGCTTGAAGGAAAAAGATGTATTAATATTATGACTAAACGAGGGAATTGCCCATTTCATTGTACTTTTTGTGCAAAACACGAACATGGAAAGAGCCCATTAAGATTTAGAACATCCGAAAAAGTATTAGAAGAAGCCAAATATCTAAGAGATAAATATGGTTTTGGAGCAATTGCAATTTATGATGATGATGTTCTTATAGACAAGGTAAGAGATAGACAAATCTTTAAAGGATTATATAGTTTAGGAATGCCTTACAGATGCATGACCAGAGTAGATCTTGCAACAAAAGAAGATTTAAGATTTCTCAAAGAGACAGGATGTGCTGAGGTTTGTGTGGGTATTGAAACAGCCGACCCAAACATCCATGAAAATGTAATTAAAAAAGGAACAACAATTGAACAAGGTACAGAATTTATTAAATATTGCAAGGAAATAGGATTAAGAGTAAAAGCTTATTTAATAATTGGTTTGCCAAGCGAAAGCAAAGAAACAGTGCAAAAAACAAGAGAATGGTTAGCAAAAACAAAACCTGAAAATTTTGATATATCTATATTTACTCCTTATCCTGGTAGCGATATTTACAAAAACAAATCTAAATATGAAATTGATTGGGATGAAAATTTCTTAAAAAAAGTTTGGTTTTCAGGAGAGGCTCAATATGGGGATTGTGCAGTTTATACCCCTTATTTATCTTCTGAAGAAATCTTAGAACTTAAAAAACAGATAGAAGAAGAATTTAAGAGGGAAGGAGGGGGCACTACTCTTTATTGGGGACCAATTAACAATAATGCTCCTTTAAAATATTTTTTAAATGAACCTTTTTTAAAGGGTCAAGAGAAAGAGTATGTTTTAGATGTTCTTGAATCTGGATGGCTTTCTGTTAAAGGCAAACATACAAAGATATTTGAAAAAAAATTTGCAGAAATGGTTGGAGTAAAATACTCTTTAGCAGTACAGAGTGGAACAGCAGCACTCCATACGGCATTATTATCTCTTGGTGTTGGAAAAGAAGATAAAGTAGTCATCCCTAATTATACATGTGCTGGTTCTGCGACTTCAGTTATTCAATGTGGTGCAGAACCAGTAATATTGGACATTGAAAAGGATACTTTTGGTTTGAATGTGGAGTTATTGGAAGATTATATAAAAAAAGAAGGAAAACCAAAAGCAATAATGTTGGTTCATATTTATGGGTTTCCTGCAAGAGATACAGAAAAAATTGTCAATCTTTGTAGAAAAGAAAATATTTTCCTTCTTGAAGATTGTTGTGAGGCTCATGGTGCAGAATACAATGAAAAAAAATTAGGTTCATTTGGAGATATTTCTGTGTTTTCTGTTAGAAGCGAAAAGATGATTGGAGTTGGAGAAGGGGGATTAATTTTAACTAATAGTAAGAAGTTAATGGACAAAGCATTATACTGGGCTTCAAGAGCAGCAAATCATAGAACCAATAAAGATCCTTATTGGTATAAATATTATTATCGGGGCATAGGGATGAATTATCTTCTGCCTCATTTATTAGGTGCAGTGGGAAGAGCTCAAATAGAAAATTTTGATGAAATTCTTTTGAGAAAGAGAAAAGTCGGGGGAAAATATCAAGAACTTTTTAGAAATATGGACGATATCAAGTTACAAAAAATAACTTCTAAATCAAAACCAAGTTATTGGTTAAATTTTTTAATTTTAAGAGATAAAACAAAAGAGGAAGTTCGTAGAATTGGAGAAGAATTAAGGAACAAAGGAATAGAAATTCGTCCTGCTTTTTGGCCTTTAAACAACCAACCAATCTTTGAAAAGTATTCTTGGGGTCCACAAAGTGTAGGAAATTATTTATTTGAAAAAGGAATTGTTTTACCTTCGTCTGTGTATCTTGCAGATGATGATTGTAAAAGTGTGGACGAGATTTACCGGATTTTTAAAAATACAATATTTTTTCAATCACATAAATATTTATAAATGGTTATTAGACTTTTTATTTATGCAAGAAGACCAAAAATATTTTGCAGTAGAATCCGCAGATGATGGAACTCTCATTACAAGAGCAAATGTGGAGGGCACTTTGAGGATGAATCACGAATAGCTTTATAGAAGTATCTGCCAAATTGAGTAAGATTGTCTGCTACTAAATACTCTACAATATATTTTGGCACATCTATTGAAAGATTGTTACCAAATCAATATAAAAATGGACTCACAATCAGTTCTCCCTAAAGTGTGAGCATATAATTTCCTTTTTCTATTCCCTCCTCAATCATTTCTTTAATTATAATATTTCTTGAGAATTAAAATTTATAAAACTTTTCTATGACTGACCACTTTAGAATTAATAAAAGAAATTAACCTGTTCTTATAACTTCTTCAATTGTGTTATCCAATGTTTTAAAGATGTTTTTTAACCAAAATTTTTTACTTTGTTCGTAAGCATTTTTTCCCATTTTTTTAGCTATGTTTTTGTTATTTGAAACATAATCAATTTTTTCTGCGATTTTTTCCGGATTTACATTCTCAATTAAAAATCCTGTTTTATTATCTACAATTGTGTCTTTTAATCCCCCTTCATTCACCCCGATGGTTAGTTTTGCAGAAGCACCAGCTTCAATCGGGGCATAACCGAGGTCTTCGTTGATAGGAACATAAATAACAGCAAGGCAATTTGAATAAAGATTAATTAATTCTTTATCCGAAACAAAATCTTTGTATTTCACATTTTTATATTCTTTAGATGTTTTTTCAATTTCTTTTTCCATATTGCCAGTTCCAACAATTATTAATTTAATATTTTTATTCTTTACTAAACCCATGCTTTTCAATATCATCTTTGGTCTTTTGGTACTAACAAGTCTGGAAACAGATAAAACATAATTGTTATATTCTCCTGTCTTGAATTTTTCAGAATCAATTCCAGAAGGAAAAATTATAGAATTTCTGCCATAATATTTTTTTATTCT
>CBDVES010000006.1:0-17800 GCA_965373065.1 uncultured archaeon
TTAGTGTAACAGGAAATGGATGGCAACCGCTTGGAAGATTTTTCCAGGACAAAACCCCAGTTAATCCATTAAAAAATTCTGTTTTAAAAAAATTATTATTTATTTCCACGCTTTGCAACAAAGGAAATCTCTTGAGAAAAGACGGAGAATATGAAATTACCGGCGACCCAACAGAAGTTGCATTGCTTGTTCTTGGAAAAAAAGCAGGACTGGACAAGCAAAAATTAGACGAGAAAGTTATTGACGACTTTGCATTTAGTTCTGATTTAAAATTCAGAGCAAGTTTAGTGAAATCACCTTTGAATAAAAAACATCTTTGTGTTGTTGGTGCTTTTGAAAATGTATTGAAAAATTCTTCATACTTTATTGAATCAAATAAAAAAATAAAACTCAATAATAAAATAAGAGAGGAATTTTTAGTTAAAGCAGAAAAATTAGCAAAAAAAGGCATGCGGGTCCTGGCTCTTGCTTACAGGGATTTGCCGAATTATACAGATTCTGCTTCAAAAGATTTAGTTCATAATTTGACTTTTGCAGGTTTAGTTGGCATGAAAGACCCTCCAAGACCAGAAATAAAACAGGCAATTGAAAAGGCAAAAAATGCAGGAATCAGAATTATCATGAAAACCGGGGACCACAAAGAAACAGCAATTGCCATTGCAAAAGAAATTGGTTTGGTCAGGGGGAAAGTGCAGGCTCTTACTGAAAAAGATTTGACAAAATTGTCTGAAGAGGAATTTAAAGAAGCTGTGAAAAATGTTGAGATTTTTGCGAGGGTGACGCCGAAGATGAAATCAAGAATTATTAAAACCTTGCAGGAGCAGGGAGAGATTGTTGCTATGACTGGCGACGGTGTTAATGATGCTCCTGCCCTGAAGGGAGCAGATATTGGAATTGCAATGGGAATTATCGGAACAGATGTTGCCCGTGAATCAAGCGAGATGATTTTAGCAGATGATAATTTTGCTTCAATTGTCAACGCTGTTGAAGAAGGCAGAATTGTTTTTCAAAATGTCAGGCAGACAAGTTTTTTTCTTATAACAACAAATGTTGCAGAGCATATTACAATTGTTTCTTCTTTAATAATAGGATTGCCACTTCCAATGCTCCCGATTCAAATTCTTTACATGAACCTGGTTACCGGAGGGGTGGTTGATGTAACTCTTGCAATGGAACCAGGACATCATGATGTTTTAAATGAACCTCCAAGAGATAAAAATGAAAGAATTTTAAACAAAGAGTTAATACCTCTTTTGCTTTTGATGTCAGGACTTATGGTGCTTGGAACAATTCCTTTGTTTATGTATTTCTTACCAGACATAGAAAAGGCGAGGACAGTTGCGTTTGTTTCAATGAGCATGTTTCAGTTATTTAATGTATTTAATATGCGTTCTTTGAAGAAGTCCTTGTTTGAGATAGGAATTTTTTCTAACAAATGGCTGACCTGGGGATTAATAGTTTCTTTTTTAGCAATGCTCGGAACAATTTATTTGCCGTGGATAAAAGATATTTTCCAATTTGTGCCGTTAACTTTGGCAGAGTTTGGTTTGATTACTTTGATTGCCTCGTCGGTTTTTGCAGTTGGTGAAATTTATAAATTAATCAGATACGGAAAAAATAAAAATTAAATATCTCTGACAATTCACCCAAAGAACTTGTCTGCAATTGGGTTTTCAAAATCTTTATTTATTTTTTTAATTCTTTTCTTTTTTTCGCTGTCAAGTTCATCAATCTCGTTTTCTAATTCTTCTTTTAAATCTGCAAAAGGATCTGGATTGTGTTTTAAATAAGTTTTTTTCAGCCAGATATATATTTCCTCAAAATGAATTTCTTGTTCAAGCCAAATTTTTTTTTGATTCTCTAAATGCAACAACCCTGAAAAAGAAATTATTCTTTCATCTCTGTTGCTCCCCACGAATTTTGTAAAAGAAATCTTTTTTTGGTTTTTGTTTTTTTCAAAATGAACAAACAAGTTTCCATAAATTTCTTTTATCTTACTTTTAATACTGAATTTTCTTTTTGGAAGCAAAATACCACTTTCCCTCAACGCATTTGTGTTAATAATCTCTTTTCTAATTCTCCGATTTTCTGTAATTATTGCTTTGTTCAGGGAATCCATTAATTCTTTCAGGGTAACTTTCCGAAATCTTGGTATAGGGCTTCGCGGAATCAACTCTGGAATTTCTTCATCAAGTTCAATTCTCTCTAAAACATGTTCATGCTTTGGTTTTTGCCCGAACAGGATTTCATCTATGCTCTTAATGTATTTATTCAAAAGAATCTCTGACTTAATTCTAAGAAGAAGCGAGGCAGCCAAAAGCACTTTGCTTGACACAAAAAAGTCTGCTTGCTCAAATTCCTGCATTTTTTTCAGATATTTATCGCTCAACACAATTATGTCAATGTCCCAGGGGTCTAATTGTTCTGTGTTAATCAAATCATAAATAATCTCTTGCCATCCGATTTCTCTGTTGAACAGCAAATCATGAATTTGCTCCTGCTTTACATTATTCACTTCTTTTTCCATCAAAATAATTTAATGAAAAGTCTTTTATAATTCTTTGTGGTGGCTAAAGAAAAGAATATATCAAGATGTGTAGTGCCTAAGTTTTTTTGATACATTCTTGGGAAGTAGCAGTGCATTACCACTTTATCCTAATTACCCCTCGTCATTCTGCAAGGGTAACATGAACGAAAGATTTATATAGTATAAGATACTCTAATTACTATCACCTCTTTTTACCCAGGAGAGGCTTTAAGTCATACTATTTTACTGACTTGAAAACTCTCCCCGGGTTTTAAAAAATACTTGAAACCCTCCATAAAAAAATTTCATGGATTTAGTATTTTAACTAAAATTGATGGGACTCCCCGGGTTTTATGATTACCACAAGGGCAAAAACAAAAATGGCAAAAATAGAAATGGAAAAAATTAGGGGAGGAATTTCTTGGATAATTCCTATTCTTCCGCTTCCAAGAGAATTTAAAAAAGAAACAATAGATAATATTAAACTTAATCTAAAAGAAATTTTGGAAAAAGAAGGTAGTAAGGTTGAAATTTTAAATCCTGATTTTGAATTGTATGATACTAAATTTGATTTAGCAAATGTTTCAGGAGATGTTTCTGGAAAAATTTATTATCACACTGCAAATCCTCCTGTGCACATAGGATGTGCTTCTTGGCCAGGTTATTTTGGAGTAAATTTAAATGTTCCTGATGAAAAATATTTAGAATTAAAAAATTCCTTAAGAAAAACATTACACCCAGTTAGAAGTGTTATTCTTGGATTTTAATTAAAATTTGCGAAAACTTCCAGGGTTTTATGATTATCACGAGGGCAAAAAAGATGAACCAAAATAAAGAAACTTCAAAGCTTACCAAAAAATTAAAAAATTTTTTAATTGTTACAAGTGAGGAATTAAGAGAAGAGTTTAGTCGAAAAAACGAGGCTAAAATCATTCCTGAAGATGCTCAAGGATTTTTCTTTTACATTGGAGAATTATGTTCCGGGGTATTAACTATTGATGGTCTTTTTAGAATGGGGTATGCAATGAATAGAGGACTAAAAAAGGGGAATTTATTCAAGCCTGATTATTCAAATTGTTTTGATGCTCCTGTAATAATTGGGTATGTTAGAGTATTAAAATAACAAACTTAAAAAAGGTACCTTAAGTAAATACTGAACTTCTCCAAGATTTATAATCACTCCTTTTTCTCTTCTTTCTTTCCTTCAACTTTCTTTTCACCATCGTTATTTTTCTTGCTCTCAAATTCACTATAATGACACTTCCCGCAATAAACTCTTCCTTGTGAATTCATTAAAAAAACTCCAGGTCCGCACCTTGGGCAAAATCTTTGTCTTGTAATTTTGTCCCCCTCAATTTTATATTTAGTATATTTTTTACTTGTTGGTTTATTCTTGTGCGGCTTTTTTCCTTTTTTTACTATTTTCTTTTTCGTTCCCATTATTCAGTTTTCACTTTAGATTTATTTTCATTCACTTCTTCATTTGGTTGCTCTTTTATTTCAAGTTCTTTATTTTTAGATGCTTCTTCTGCTGGGGGTTCTGTTTTAACTTCAGGCTCACCAGAGTCATCCCTTGGGGACTGCTTTGCATCTCTTTTTGACTTTGCCTCTGTTTCATCTTTGTCTTTTTTTGAAGCATAAATATTAGCCACAACAACAAAAGTTTTTGAACCAAATCTTCCCTTAATAGTTCTTATCTTAATTGAATCAATTTCTGCAGAAAACTTTTTTGCGAGAATTTGCGCAACTTCTGCCCGACTTGGTGTAACCTCTGCATGCACTTCACCTTCAATTTCTCTTCTATTAAAAAGCGGATTTTGTGTATCTGTGACTGTGTTGAATTGCATTTTATATTAATCTAGGAATTTCAATTATTTTATAATTAGTAGGAATATATTTTATTCCTTTCTCAAATTTAACTGGAAAATATTTTCCATTAATAAATTCATGTTTTGTGGGAATAGAAACTTTAATTTCCTCAAAATCAGTGGGGATTAATCTTGGAATCATAACAACTTTTCTTTCAATTGATAAATTATTTTTTTCCATTTTAAGATTATCTTGTTTTAATTGCAAAATTTCCCTTGCCTTTAATATTTAATTTCTGTGCAATCTCAGATTTTTCAGAATCAATCACAACAATCCGTCCTTTAAACGCGTCTGTTGATTCCTTAGCACCACATCTTGGACACTTGTTACCTTCGTCATATATTTTATTGCAAATCTTACATGCTTTTTGTTTTGCCATTTTAAATCTCCTTAATTTTAGATGTTAATTTATTTGCTAAATCAAAATAAAAATCAATTTGGTCAGAGGATAATCTTTCTCTTTTTCTGTACAAATCATACAACTCATAAAGTTTTGCCTTGTCATTACTTGGGAGGTCTGCATTTTCTAAACATTTACTAAAATCAAAAACTAATTTTTCTGTTTTCAAGTAATTTATTATCTGTGTTTTCCTTCTGAGATGAAATAAAAGATTCTGAGTTACTCTAGAGGGTCTCTCTCTAAATTGTTCTTCAGATTCTTCTTTTATGTATCCTTTTTCTCCAATTTCAAATTTATCTTTTTCCTCAACATGATTTTGTATTTCTTCTTTGCTAAATGGATTTTCCCTTAATGATTTTGTTAAACTTTCAAATTCCAGAGTAGTGTATAGTTTTATTGCTCCGTCGTCTGCTGTCATAACAAGGTAAGTTGCAAAGCTTTTTCTTTTTTGCAAATAGTCTTTAATTCCTTCTAAACTATTAAAGTACTGTGATTGGAATTTTTGTGTCTTTAGTTTTATTGTAAGGTCTTTTATTTCTTTTTGAAAATCAAGTTGGTTTTGTTGTTTGACAAAAATCATAGTATTAATATCTGAAACTTCTTCAACATAATGCCCTGTGTTTGCAGAACCAAGAACCAAAATCCCTGCGAGATTATCTTCATACTTTTCCTTAAGTGTGTTCTTTATTATGTTAAGTGATTTATCTAAACTCATTTTATTTTTTCTTGCCTCCTTTAGTTTCTTTTTCCTGGGCTTTTAATATTTTCTTTTCTTCTTTTTCTTTTTTAGCTGGTCTTCTTTAATCCATTTAAGTTTGCCCAACCCTGGTTGCCTCATAGTTAATCCTATTTTTGGAGCCCCGCCTTTATGACTAATTGCAACAATCCTTGCCAAACATAAGTCGCCTTGTTTCAAATTTCTCTTGCTTGATTTTCCCTGTAATGAATTTGCTTTGCTAAAACTTACATAATCATCCATTGTCTGGCTAATATGAATCATCCCTCTCATAACTCCCATATTAATAAATGCCCCGAAATTTGTAATTTCTGATATTATTCCGTAAACTAACTCCTGCAGTTCTGGTTTCCATACAAGTAATTTAAATCTTGAAATATAATATGCAGCACCGTCGCCGGGAATAATCACGCCCTCTCCGACTTCCAAGACCTGGATAATTGCGACAACATGCCCCAGCTCTTTATCATAATATTCGGCGTATGTATCTTTCAATTGCCTGTCTATGGCTTCAGAAGTAGGCAAACCAAACAACTTCGGGTCTACTCTTATATAGTCTTCAACTTCAGTTAAATAAAACATAAAAATTAAAGTAAGAATTGGTTTTTAAAGTTTTCCAGAGGGAAATTTTGGATTAAATTTTTGAGAAAGATATGTTTCTTTAAAGGTTACTCAAATAATTTCCAACTTCTTTTTTCCCCTGATTATTAGTTTTTGATTTTTTATTTTCTTCTTTATTTCTCTGTCTAAAGTGGCCACAACAACATCTTTGTTTTTTTCTGCAAATTTAACCAGCCCCTCATCAACATTTTTTGTTTTCAAATCTGTTTTATTAAATTTGTTTTTGTTAAATAATTTCAATGCAGTTTCAGCATCACCTTGGGATTTTGAAAGACCTGTAATTTCTACAATAACCTGCTTAGGTATTTCTATTTTCATTCCCTTTAATTTTATTTCTTCAAAAAAATCTATTTTATTTCGAACACAAGTCAGAATAAAACTTGTATCAAGTATGGCGGTTTTCATTTTTCTTTTAAGGCTAATTTAACTAACTTAATTGCACCTGATTTTGATTTTGTTGCTGCAATAAATCTGTCTTTATGACAAAAAATTACGTCATTTATTCCTGTTGCTTTGACAAATTCATTGTCATTTAAATCTGCCCATTTTTTTGGAAAAAGTTTTTTTCTTTCAAAACTTCCTAATTTAATTGGAACTGTCCAAACTTCCCAATTATTCTTATAATTTTTTCCAATGACAAAATTAATATTAGTATTTTCAATTATATATTTTTTCCAGGGAATATGTTTCTCTAAAATAATATATTCTTTGTCTGACTTTGATAATATATTTTTAATTATTTCTTCTGCTTTTTCAATTCCATTTGCAGACAATATTTCTCTTTTTAATAATTCAGTGGCAAATAATACTGCTTTATCAAATGACTTATCATAATCAGAATTTTTTTCCTGCCAATCTGGAGCAAAAGAACTTATCACTTGCCCAATTCCATAATTCTCTATAATTTTTTTCAGGCATATTTGTTCCCCATTATCTATGGAATCTATTGGCTGCATTAAAATCTTGTCAATATGTTCAAATCCATTTTTTGATTTAATAAGTTTGCCTCCAAAATGTTTCCAAATTAATCCTGCTGAAGCATATGGAATTTTGTTTTTTCTTTTTTCTTTAAACTCTTTTTGATGATGGTCAAAATCCCCTGTCTCTGGATTATATTTTCTTCCTATGTCCACTCTAAAATCCGCTTTCTCAAATTTTTCCGTTTCCCTTGTCCTTACAATTTTAATATCAGGATACATTAATTTTAAAACAGCTACGGCAAAAACTTCATCTGTATGAAACTGTCCATCATGAGTTGCTATTTTTTTCATAATAAATAAAAATAAGCAGAGTATAAAAATCCTAACATTTATTAATCATGTTTTCTTTTGGTTTTTATGAAAGAGGGCGAGAATATTCTGCGGATTTTTGAGGAGACAAAAAATGCAATTCAAAAAGAAGATTCTGTTAAATTAAAGGATTTGAGTAATCAGACAATTCACACTGCTTCAATTTCGCAAGACACAGATAATGTTGCAGTTGCTGTAATAGTTTATTCTCTGAGCAAAATCATTGAAAGGCAATATCACAGGCAACCTAAAGGTCAGATATTCCTCAAATCAATTATTTCTTTGATAGACAATTCAATAGTTGCTCTGCAAAAAAAAGATGAGGTAAAGTTCAAGCAAAATCTGGAGTTAATTAGAAAGACAATTAATAAATTATCCGGGAAACTTAAAATATATATTCAGGATGTTTTTAGAAAAGCGAGCATTAACAAGGCGTCGCGGATTTATGAGCATGGGATTTCTATGGAAAAAACTGCAAAACTTTTGGGAATCACAATGTTTGAACTTGCAAGTTATGCGGGGCAGACAGGGATTTCAGATGTGCGCGAGAGTAAAACCATGGATGTTAAATCAAGAATTAAACTTGCGATGGAGATGTTTGAGAGATGAAAGCAATAATTTTAATAGTGATTGTTTTGTTTTTGTTTGCTGGGACGGTTCAGGCGGCGGATTGTGTTGCTCCCGTTTCAGTAACAACTGTTTCTCCAAGTTCTTGCCCGGGCATAATGCCCGGCGACACAATCTATATAGAAGCTGGGAATAGAGGTTATCTACAAATAAGAGATATCCAAGGAGAAGAGGGAAATCCGATCACTATAATCAATTCAGGTGGCTTAGTTGATATTGATGCAAACGGAGGATGGGTTGGGATATGGGTCAGGAACTCCGAACATATTAGAATCACTGGTACAGGAAGCGCTGATGAATACGGGATCAGTGTCCATAACAGTTCCAATATGGGTGTTTTTGGACAGGAAAAGACAAGATACATTGAAATAGATCACATTGAAATAACTGATGTGAATATCGGCGTGTCAGTTAAGACCAACAATGATATTAGTGGCAACCCTGTGTTGCGAGGGACATGGGTCCAATATAACACAACCATCCACAATTGTTATATACATAACATTAGAGGAGAGGCAATGTATCTGGGAAGCTCTTACTGGAAGGATGGAGTGCATTCTGAACTCGATGGAGTGTATATTTATGATAATATCATCGAAAACATCGGATTTGATGGTATCCAAATCAGTAGCGCTCCATACAATGTAGAAGTTCACCATAACCTTTGTGTCAGTTCAGGGCAGTCCATGGAAGGGAATCCCCCGACAGGCGCTAATAACGTGGCTGGATTCTTTATCGGCGAGGGCACTGCGGGAAAGTGGTATAACAACAAGATAATTGATTCGGGCGGCAGAGGGATATGGGTTAGTCCCGCGCCTGGAGAGGTTGAAATCTTTAACAATTTAATTGTCAACACAGGTGTTATGGGTTGGGACGGGATAAGCCACGGAATGGCTGTTGGCAATGAAGGGATTTATGAATATAACACAGTCATAAACCCCAAGAATAACGGCATCAATGTATTTTGGGGTAGTGCCACTGTGAGGGATAATATTATTGTTGGTTATGGCGAATCCGCAGTTACTGGAGGGGATGCTTACAACAATATAGAAAGCAATTCTTTGGACACGATAGGATTTGTTGACCCGGGAGAAAATGACTTTCACCTTCTTTCAAATTCCATGGCAGTTGATAAGGGAAGCAATTCAAGTTATCCTGCCTTTGACCTGGATGATGTCTCGAGGTCTCAAGGCTCAGCCCCAGACATAGGAGCATACGAATACACTGGCGATGTTACACCAACATGCACAAACCAAGGTTACCGTTGCTGTTCTTCCTGTGAATCAAATCCACACCCAGAATACGACGCTGATTGTACTGGACAAGTTTGCTGCGATACTTGTTATGTGCAATCTTTTTTACCTGAACAATATATTGAAGCAGAAGATGGAGAATTAATTTTGCCAATGCAAATAGGGAGTGACTCATCTGCTTCAGGAGGGCAATATGTTTTTTCAGACACCAACGAACAAGGATCAGTCAGTTATACTTTCAACATATCTGAAACAGATCAATATATGATGCAGGCTAAAGTTTTAACTCTTAGCATAACTGGTAGTGATGACTCTTTTTATATTGGTTTAGATGCAGAAACTGCTCAAGGCAATGAAGAGTATGCTTATGATACTTTGAACACAGACATTTTCGCCTGGGACGATGTGAGTTTGAGAGGAATTGGGGGGGTATGGCCGAGCAATCAAACTGGTGTAAAAATATGGAATTTAACTTCTGGAACTCATACTTTTACATTTTATTGCAGAGAAGATAATACATGGCTCGACCAAATTATATTAAAAAAAGTTTCTGGAAGTTCTTGTGGCGACGCTGATACAAACACCGACGGTACAGTTGATATTCTTGAAATAATGGATTATATGGCTTCATGGAAAGCTGGAAGTGTTACAATAGAAAACTTAATGATTGGGATTGGAGAGTGGAAAAATGGATGCGCGTAAAGAAGGTGGGCATTTGGTAGTAGGGAGCAAGAGAAGGTCTTGGGTATTTGGTAGTAGGTGTTGGGAGTCGGTAGTCGGAGATGGGAAGAAGAGTGTACCCTCTAACGAGGGCAAAAAATGGGTGTTGAGATGAAAAATAAAAAAACAAACAAAGCAATAATTTTTGACGCAAGCACATTAATTAGTTTTTCAATGAACGGGCTTTTGCAAACCATCACGGATTTAAGACAAATTTTTAATGGTAAATTTATAATAACTAATGAAGTAAAAAAAGAAATTATTGATAAGCCAATGACAATAAAGAGGTTTGAGCTTGAGGCACTTAGAGTAGAGAAGTTGTTTGATGACAAGGTTCTTGAGACTCCTGCTGTTTTTGGAATAAATGAAAGCGAATTATCAAAAAAGACAAATGAGATTTTGGGTATTGCAAATCAAACTTTTTTTAGTTCAGATAAAGATATTAAATTAATTGATTTGGGTGAGGCTTCTTGTTTGGCATTAAGTAAAATTTTAAATGAGAAAGGTATAAAAAATGTGATTGCAGTGGATGAGAGAACAACAAGAATGCTTGGGGAAAAGCCAGAAAATCTCAGGAAGCTATTTGAGAAAAAACTTCATGCAAAAATAAATTCAAAAAAAGAAAATTACAAGTTTTTCAGGGGATTTCAATTCATAAGGTCTGCTGAACTGATTTATGTTGCTTACAAGAAAAAAATAATTAAAGTGGGTGATGGAAAATTACTGGATGCTTTGCTTTATGCAATGAAGTTCAAGGGTTGTGCAATCTCTGGCACAGAAATTGAGGAGATAAAGAGGTTGAGATAAAAAACTCCCATAGGCAAACTTAAAAATCAAGGATTTCTTCTAAAGTTACGGGCTAGTGGCGAAATGATATCGTGTCGGTCTCCAGAACCGAAGTTGGGGGTTTGATTCCCTCCTAGCCCATTAAAAACATTTAAATAAACCTCTCTCTTTTTTATAACAAAGATGGTGAGAAGAAAAATAAAAGAATTAAAAATATCTCCCTGGATTGTGGACGGGTTTAATGGAATTTTGGCTTTGGTAATTTACAACTTCATTTTATATGTGTCAAAATTTATTGGCATTACAAATGTAATAATAAAAAGAATGAGAGAGGACACAGGTTACTTTTACTTAAACACTTTTGTGGATTTCGGCTTGCCAAAAATAAGTTTAATAATTATAGTTCTATTCTCATTTGGGTTTGCTTTTTTATTGGGAGTTGGAATTGCAAAATTAATCAGAAGATTTAAATAAAGATGTAATTTATTTTTACTTTAGGGTTTTTGGAGAAAACTATTTAGCAAAGTTTCATAGGTGAAATATTTATAAACAACAATTAACTAATTATTTTATGAAAAAAAAGGTGTTTTTATTTGGCATACTAATTATTTCTTTAATGTTAATTCTGCCTCTGGCAATTGCAATAAATGAATCTCAGATAGACAAAGCATATGAGTGTCTCGAAGAGAAAGTAAAAGACAGGTGTGATTCTCTTTCTTCAGAAGAAAGAATTTTTTCCTTGTTGGCTATAAAAGAATGTAAAGATGAGATTATTACTGATTCACAAAATGATGAATGTTGGCCAGGTTCTGGCTGCAGGATAAAAACAACTGCTCAGGCGATTTTGGCATTAGATAAATCAAATGTGAATATAGATAAAGCAAGTGAATGGTTGTCTTCTCAAAAGACAACTCCTTTAGATATTGTTTGGTATTTGCAAATTGAAAGTTCTGAAGAAACAACATGCACAATAACTTATTCTAACTCTTCATATCCAATAACAATTGGGGAGGATAAAAAAATAAGTTCCGGAGCAGGAAGTTGTTTGAGCTTGTCAGAAGGGGGATGGTGGCTTCAAGTTTCTTCAGGATGTTATGATAAGGAGTTTGAGATTAAGTGTCATGACAATTCTTTTTTAACAAATCTTTTATTTAAGAAATCAGCATCTTCTACAATTCATGTTTTAGAAGATTCACACACAGCTTCAGCAGAAGCATCTACATACGAAAAAATTAATTCTCTTTGCTTTTCAAAAGGAGCTTCCTGCAATTATGAGGGAAGTTTATGGGCGACATTGGTTTTAGATTATTTAGGAGAGGATGTGTCTGCTTACATGCCTTATTTAGTTATCATGGCAGATGAAAATGAGAGATATATTCCAGAAGCTTTTTTATATTTTTTAACAGATGAATTTAGAATTGATTTATTATCAAAACAAAAGAATAATAAATACTGGGATGAGTCAGGGGATAAGTTTTATGACACTGCTTTAGCATTATATCCATTTTCTGATGAACCTCTGGAAAAAACAAATTCCAAAAACTGGCTTTTAGAAGTTCAGGATAGTGATGGATGCTGGCAGGGAAATATCAGAAACACTGCATTTATTTTATACTCTCTTTGGCCAAGAGATATTTCTGTCAATGGTAACGGCAATGGCGATGAAATTGACTGTGAAGATGCAGGAGGTTATTGTATTTCAAGTATAAATTGTCAGGAAGCCGGAGGAAATGAATTAGATTATTCCTGCTCGGGAATGTTTGTATGTTGTGATAAAGAACTAGTTTTAGAAACCTGTGAAGAACAGGGAGGGGAAATTTGCAATTCAGCTCAAAATTGCATAGGAGGAACAAGCATTGATACACCTGATTTAGCTTATGGAGAAACCTGCTGTATTGGAGGCAGATGTGAAGAACCAGAAGATGAACCAGATTGTGAGGATAATTTTGGAATCTGCAGGTTTGAATGTGAAGAAAATGAAGAAGAATCTTTTGATTATACTTGTGATTATGGTGACATTTGCTGCATGGAAAAAACTATAGAAGATGATAAAGAGAAAGATTATTTATGGGTATGGATATTATTGGGATTAATTATTTTGGTTGCATTAGGGATTATTTTTAAAGATAAATTAAGAATGTTTTGGTTTAGAACAAAATCTAAATTCGGGAAATCAGGCAAACCTCGAGGAGGAGGGCCAGGATTCCCAGGATTTCCAAGATCACAAATGAGAAGACCAATGCCAAGGAAAATATTGCCTCCAAGACAAAGGCAACCAGTAAGAAAACCAATACCTAAACCCCGAGCAAAACCCAAAGCTGAAATTGATGAGGTTTTAAAAAAATTAAAAGAGATTGGGAAGTGAATTAAAAAACAAACTTTATAATCCCTAATTTCTTTATTCATCTATGAAAATAATTACAATCTTTTTTTTATTATTACTCTTATTGCCAATGACCTCAGCAGTTGAGTTTGACATGAAAACAGAATTCAGCCAAGGAGAAACACTCATGGCAAAAGTTTCAGGAAATTTTCTTGAACCAATTCTTAAAGAAAATATATTTTTTTATCGGGGGCATGTGAGGATTTCTATAAATCCTGAAGTTGCAAAGATAGACGATGAATTTTACATCTATGCTCCACTTTTAGGCAAAAACCCAGATAATTATTCAATTTCCATAGAAAATATCAGGTATATGAAAGGCAGTCAGGTCAGCGAAGAAGACATTGTTAAAAATTTTTCAATAACCCAAGGCATGGCAGATTTTTCAATAACTCCTGGTTTTATAATTTCTAAAAATGATTTTTTTATAGAAGCACAAAATTTGCAGGATTATCAAATCACTGTTCAGATAAAAACAGATTCTCCCAGCAATGGAGGATTTTTCGCTTTTTTATTTGAAGACGCAGCAGAAGAAAATTCAGTTATTTTAAAATCAGGAGAAATAAAAAAAATAAATTTTGAACTGGAAAATATAACACAGCCAACATTAAAAACAATTGAGTTAAGCACTGAAAATTTGAAATATGAAATTCCTGTTTATGTTTATCTTTATCTAAGTGAAAAAGAATCTAATGATTCTGTTAAAGAAAAAAAATTTGAACTTGAACCCTTGGGATTAAATATTTCTATTTCTACAAATTCAAACACCACAAGAATAATTTACCTTTATAATACTGGCGACGCAACATTAGAGAATATTTCATTATCAGTTTCTGATTCATTAAAACCTTATCTTTGTTTTTCAATAGACGAAATTGAAGAATTAAATGAGAACTCAAGTATTAAAATTGAATTATATTTATCTTCTGATGATGAAGAAAAAACAATTGAAGGGCAGATAAAAGCAAAAGAAGATAATCTTTATACTTACTCTGCAATATTTTTGAATTTTATAAAAGATTATGTTCCTTCAGATGACGAAGAAGAAATTATTACAACAATAAAAACTTGCGAAGAAATGACAGGAATAATATGTGAAGAAGATGAAGAATGTGATGGAGAATCAGAATATGCAAAAGACGGAAAATGCTGTTTAGGAACTTGCGAGGAAATAAAAGAAAGTTCAACTGGAAAAATAATTGGCTGGTCAATTGTTATTTTAGTAATCGCATTTGTAATCTGGTTTTTTAAGGCAAAATATCGCGGAGCAAAAAAAGAAGTTGACTTGTTTAAGATTGCTAAGGGGAAGAAGTGATTGTTTTCTATCCTCTTTAAAATTATAAAAGAAAAATTTATATACCCCTCTTGTTTAGAATTATTTATGGTGTATTTAGGAAGACCAAAAATTAAAGAAAGTCCTGAAGATATTGCTATGCAAGAAGCGATTCGGACGAGAGCCAATTATTCTTTAGCTATTCTTGGGAGGAGTTTTGTTTATCGTGGTGGGGGTTATTTCATAAATATTAGATCTCCAAAAGAACAACCAAGAAGAGTGAAGTCTACTAAATGTATAGATAATGCGGTTTAATTTTTCCCGTCTTTCTTCTCTAAAACTTCTCGCAACTTTTTCTCTAAAATATTTTTCTCAACCTGAATAATCCGTGCAACCTCGTCATAACCATGAAGCCGTCTTGTAAGCTCACTAAAAATATCACTCCATCCGTTATTTGTCAATGCAATTAATTCAGGCGACAAAATCTCAACATTTGCAGGCATATATTTAAACATCAGTATAGCAAGATTCAAAATCTCTTCAACTTCTATTTCAACCTCTGCAAAACTCGTGTAAAAATCTTTTTGCTCTTTCATCAACACTGATTCATGCAACTTTTTCTCTTTTACATCAACGCCTTTCTCCTCGTCAATTTTACTAATTATATTATTCAATGTCTCTGTCAAATGCTCTGGAGGTCTTCCTATAACTTCCACTATTAAGATTGCCCGAATATTTCGCGTCTCTCTTTCATCTGAACTCATTTTTTTTAAATCTATTTTTTTTAATTATAAATAAAAACCCAAGCAACAAACAAAAAACCACAAACCCATATACTGCATAATTATTGCCTGAAATTTTTGCATTGTCTAAATTTTCTTTATCCTCTTCGCTTTTTATAACTTGCGGATTTAATTTTATTATTTCAGGTTCACGCTCTTCAAAGTTATCCTTTGAAAAAGGGTCTTCAACATAAATTTCTTGTTTGTTAGTCATGTCAATTTCTTCATCTTCTTTAATTTCCTCTTTGTCTTTTTTAGATTCTTCTTTATCAACACACGCTAAACCTTGGTCCTTAATCTTCTGCAAGGTAATCTCACCAATTCCATAAACATGAATCAAGTCATCTAAACAATCAAAAGGTCGGGTGTCAATTATCGCCTGTGCTTTTACAGGTCCAATCCCACTCAATTCATCTAACTTTTCTAATGTTGCAGTATTAATATCAATCTGCCTGATTTCACAAACAGCATAAACTTGTGAGATTATCAAAATAAAAAATATACCAAGTAAATATTTCATAAAAAATTAAAGAAATTAATGATTTTAAGTTTTGTTGTGATAAAATTAGACTTTCCATAATTAATAATTTCTTATGATGTTTTATTTTTATGCAAAAAAGTTTCCGGAAAACTCACGACAGGAAATACTCTATGAACTTGGTTTAAATTTTGAAGAAATAAATTTTATAATTAATTTACCCAAAGAGAAGAACTTTTGGGGTTGGATGTTTAAATTCTTCGTTAATTTTTGTTTCGCAAAATTAGATTTAATGTTTGTTGCTTGGCTTCGCCCATCTCTGAAAAATCAACTTCGTTAAATCGCATACGTTAGACAAAATCGAAAGAAAGACTTAAAGAAGGGGACGGAATTATATTATTTTTTATGAATGAGGATTAGGAAGATATTTAAACATTATATTTTTTGTTGATTATATGGCTTCAAAAAATCTCATCTTAATTATAATTGGATTATTATTGGGTGCATCCTTGATTGGTATTTTCATTCAAAAGCAACTATCCACTGAAGAAATATCTCCCTCCAGTGTTCTAAATGAAAAAGAACTGATGACAATTCCTGAGGGATTTATGATATATCAGGATTACCTTGATGTAATAGGGGGGAAAACTTTCTCTGAAAAAGACATTGTAGTAATTGAAGCCACTGTATTGTCGATTACAAAAAATGAAATATGCCCAGACACAGTAGACCCATTAGGACCAGAGCCATCAGATTGTAGTATTGAGCCATATCCAAATGATTTTGGTATGTTAAAAATAGATAAGATTATAGAATATACAAATTATCTTGAACAGACAGATGAATATCCAATAGAAGGAAGAGGTCCACAGGTCCAAGAAGAAATAGTTAAATCTTCTGGATTCGCAGGTGTTTCAGAATATCCCTCATCAAAAAGAGAATTAAATCCTTTGCATGAAGGGCAAAAAGTCGAAGCTAAGTTTTTGCTTACTGCAAGATCCGCAAAATCAAGATATGTGCAAATAGAAAATTCTGAAGCTCAATCGGTTGTTTTAGAATCTCAAGACATATCTGAATTAGATGAAGATGTAACAACTCATCAGCCTGATCAATATAAGAAAGTTTACAAACCGATACCCAAAGAAGATGATTACTTTGTTTTTACTACTGACTTTGGTAGAGAGTTTACGGGAGAATTGCCATACAAGGATAAAACTCTGCCTGGCCTGAATGTTGGCGATAGATTTTACGCAAAAGTTCACTATGATGGTATGGTGTATATTAAAGAATATGAAACAGAGTTATGTTATTTTTCAGAAGATATTGAACAGCCAGATGATTGTCCTGGCCAAAATTGTAAAATCCTGGTAATAGTTGAATCTGAGATTTATCAAGATTTGGAAGAATCTTTATCTGTGTTTTCTAATGATTTAAGGAATGATCTTGGCTATGATATAAAAATTGAGCAACTGCCAAGGAGATCAGACGAAACAGATGTTAAGAATATTATTTTAAATGAATATAATTCCGGAAAACTTAAGGGTGTTTTTTTAGTTGGTAGGGTACCAACCGCAAGAATTCCGTTTGCAACTCCTGGATATTACACAATTAGTGACCAAAAATATTATCAGGATGTTTTCAATCGGTGTGTTCATAATATAACGGACGATTCTTATTCAAATTGCACCATTCCTTGGCCTTTTCACCCCCCTTTCTGGGTCTCAAGAATAATCGCTCCTTTGGATGTTGAGATAGAAAATTATCCAGACGGTTGGACAGATGGGGGTATCAAGGATTATATCCGTCAGCTTAAAGAAACTGGCTATTTTTTAGGCCAGAACATGGACGACGATTCAAGCTTTTATATTGGTGATTACCAGTATTATTATGACAAAATTATCTTGCCTTCCTCTGATGTGGATAGAATAAATAAAATCAAGCATTTTTTTGAGATTAATCATCTATATAGAATAAATCAGTTGCCCACAATAAAAGAAGCAATCATGGATGCGCTGACTGTATATGCCAGCTCCGTGCTGAGCGATTCCCTGTATAA
>CBDVES010000007.1:0-14345 GCA_965373065.1 uncultured archaeon
ACGATGGTTCTAATGTTATTACATATGTTAATGGAATTGAAGTTAATGGTATTGCACAAAACACAGGATTAATCTTAACTGATGATGATTCTCTGCTAATTGGAAAATTGCCTGGGTTTAATTCTTTCAATGGTAAAATAGATGAAGTCAGAATCTACAATTATGCTTTATCTTCACAAGAAGTTTTAGCGCTTTACAATGCTGGTCAGTCAATCTGCTCCCCAGCAGACACAAACACCGACAATGAAGTTGATATTATAGAAATAATTAATTATATGGCTTCATGGAAAGCAGGAACAGTTTCAATAGAAAATTTAATGATTGGGATTGGAGAGTGGAAAAATGGGTGCTGAAACAGAATTAATGACTGGGATTGGTGAGTTGGCACCCACCAAGTAGGTCTGAAAGAAGGGTGTACCCTCTAACGAGGGCAAAAAATGGGTGTTGAAAATCAAAAAATATTCAATACTTCTTCATCTCCTTTTTTGAATTCCGGTTCATGCTCAAATTCTTCTTCATTTTGATTAGATAATTCTTCCTTCTCTGCTGAATTCATCTCTCTCTCAATTGTAGGTTCTTTTTCTTTAAGAACTTCTATTTTCTCTTCAACATTGGACTCTTCTTTTACTTCTTCAATAACTGGCTCGCTTAATTTTTCTTTTATTTCAACAGAGGTTTTTTCTACAGGAGAACTTTCTGTTTCATAAGATTCTGTTTGTGCTTCTCTCGGCTGTTCTTGTTTTTCTTGAGGTTCTATTCCTCCTGGAATAATTGGGGCTTCTTCTGTTCTGTTTTCAATAATATCTTCTACAACTTCGTCTATAGCTTCTAAACCTTCTTCAACATTCTCTTTTATCTCTTCAAGCACACCTTCTTCTTTAGGCAAAACATTTTGCGGACTTGACAAGATATCTTCCTCATGTAATCTTTGGGGTTTTACAAAATCATTTGAGTTTTCTTTTTGTTCTTCTTTAGGTTGATATTGCCGGGGTTCTTCATCTGTATCTTTAACTTCTTCTTTTTCAAGTTCTGCAATGTAATCTGCTATCTCGCTCGCCACATCAGCATTTACACTTATACTGTCAATTCCCTTGCCCACTAAAAACTTTACCATCTCTTTTTTACTTCCTGCCTGCCCGCAGATGCTTGTTTCTACTTTGTTTCTTTTGCAAATTCTTATAACATAATCTAACTGGTAAAGTATCACTGGGTTCATCTCATCATAAAGGTGCTGGACTTGTGTGTTTCCTCTGTCAACAGCGAGTATATACTGCGTCAAATCATTGGTTCCGAATGAAATGAAATCCATACCCTCTTCGCACAAATCCCTTATCAGTTGAACTGCAGCAGGTGTTTCAATCATAACCCCAACTTTTGCCTGAGTAAAATTAATTTCCTTTAAAAACTCCTTGACTTTCTGCACTTCCTCTACTGCAATAACCTGGGGCAATAACAAACCAACTTCCTTGCCTTGCTCTGAAATTCTTTTTAATGCTTTAAGCTCAGATTTCAAAATTTCAGGGTTTTTAATTCCATATCTAATTCCGTGCATTCCTAACATTGGGTTTGCTTCTTTTTCTTTTGGTGCACCTTTTAAATTTTGAAATTCATCACTTCTAATGTCAGAAGTTCTCACCCACAACTGCTCAAAATACTGAGCGATTTTTTTAATTCCCTTGAAAATTATTTCCTCATACTCCTGAGTATTTCCTTTCTCTAAAAAATAATTCGGATGTTTTCCTGATTCTGAAATTATCCCTTCCATTCTAACTAAGCCGGCTTGTTTTATTTTTGACTTTGCTGCACGCTCGGCAAAACTCGGCAAGTCAACAATAACTTTAATTTTGGTTTTAGTTTCTGCAGTAACCGGAAGAACTTCTTTTTGAATTGTTTCAGAAGTTTTACCTTTGTAAATTTTGCCTAAAGACCCGTCAACAGTAATCACTTCTCCTTCTTTAAGTTTTGTCGTCGCTATTTTTGTTCCTACAACTGCTGGTATTCCCATCTCACGGGAAACTATTGATGCATGAGCAGTCATCCCCCCGTCGTCAGTAACAATTGCCGCTGATTTTTGCATAGTCACAACCATGTCAGGGTTGGTCATCTTTGTAACTAAAATATCTCCTTGATTTATCTTGTGCAAATTTTCTAAATTATGAATGATTTTAATCCTGCCTGAAGCAACCCCTGGGGAAGCCGCAGTCCCTGACAAAATCTCCTCTCCTTTTATCTCGCCCTTAAATTCAACTCTTTTTTCAATAGTCGTGATTGGTCTTGTCTGCACAATATAAATTTCTTCGCCTTCAATTGCAAACTCTATATCCTGCGGTTTTTTATAGTGCTCTTCCAGCTTCACAGCAAGTTCTGCCAATTTTTGAATCTCGTAATTTTTCAAAACCTGAGCCTTGGATTTGTCTTCCCTTAATTTTACAATCTTTTTTCCCCCTGCAGAATCCCGTGTGATTGCAATTTGTTTATCTGATATTTGTTTATCTATAATTTCCATTTTACTTGAAATAACATATTTATCAGGAGTTATTTTACCTGACACAATCCCTTCACCCAATCCCCAAACTCCCTCTATAATCACATTATCGTTTTTGTGGGTTGGGTCTTTTGAGAAAATCACGCCTGACTTATCTGAATCAACCATTTTTTGCACGACAACTGCCAAACTCACTTGTTCGTGTTTAAATCCTTTTTTATCGCGATAATATGTTGCCCTCGACGTGAACAATGATGCAAAACATTTTTTGATGTGTTTTAATAAGTCAAATTTTCCTTTTATATTAACAAAAGAATCCTGCTGTCCTGCAAAACTCGCATCTGCAAGGTCTTCTGCCGTCGCTGAACTCCTGACTGCAACAAAAATTGGCTCTGAAGAAGTTCTGAGAATATCATGCGCAGTTCCTTTTTCAGCATCAATGCCTGCCACATCCAAATCCTCATACGCATCAAGAATTTCTTCTTCTATTTCTTTAGGAAACTTTGCATTCAAAATCAACTCTCTAACCTGCTTTGTGATTTCATCCAGTTGTTTTGTGTCTTGATAATCAATCTGCTTAAGAAGTTCTTTTATCTTTTCTTTTAATCCTGCTTTCTCAATAAAATAATTATAAGCCTGAGCAGTCACCACAAATCCCGGCGGAACAGGAATTTTAAGATTATAAATTTCCGCAAGGTTTGCTCCTTTTCCCCCTGCCACATTCCCGGAATCTTTATTTAATTCAGAAAACCATTTAATAAATTCTATTTTTTGTTCTTGCATATAAGATGAAAAATTAAGAAGTTAATAAAGTTTTTCGTTTATTTAAAAATAGCATCAACAGGGCAACTTTCAATTGCTTCTTTTACACATGGCGCATTTTTTGAGGATTTTAACTTTGCCTTTCCGTCGTCAGTCATTTCAAAAACTTCCGGGCAAACCGCAGCACATGTCCCGCATCCAATGCATTTTTCTTTGTCAATTTTTACCATATTTTAAATTATGAAAAAGAGTTTAAGAATGTTTTGATGATATCTTTTATGAAACTTTTAGGAAAACTTAAAAACTCATGTTCTTTATTTGCTTCATGGGATTAATCAGAGGTGGTTTGTTAGCTGTTGTAAGTGTCTTACTTTTTTTGTCATTATTTGCAGGAAATGTTTTTTTGACTTTAACATGGTCTTTGGAATATGAAACAATCAAGCCAGAGCTGGCTTCTGTTGTAAAAGATATTCTTGCTCAGCAAGGGATAAATTTAGACGAAGTTATGGAAGAATATTCTGACGAGATTGAATCACACTGCAAGAATAATTCAGAATATGTATTTAGTGAACAAGGGCATGTGTTTGTGTTTTCATGCGACAATATGCTTCAAGGTCCTGAGGAAATAATTGAACAAGGCATTGATAGTTTAATAGAGGAGCATTATTATAAAGAATATGACTGCGAATTTTGGGATTGTTTACGGCAAATAGATGACGGACAACCATTTGTTTTAATTTCTGAGAAAGCCAGGGATTATTGGAAAGCAAAGTTTTATCTGACTTTGATGATTTCAACTTTATTACTTATAATCATTTTCTTTTTGGTGCAGGGCAAGCATAAGCTGTTTATTATCGCTGGCATTTCACTAATAATCGCCTCACTTCCTTTTATGAAACTTAGCTGGGTTTTCTCTTTAATATCAAGCGAATATTTGGACTTTGTTGCAAGTTTTTTTACAAAAGCATATAATGTATTTTTGATTAATTTCATTATTGGACTTGCTGTTTTTGGAGCAGGTATTGGATTAAAATTCTGGAGTGTTGGATTTAAATTATCTGAGTTTTTTTCTAAAAAAAATGATGTGAAAAAAGAAGTTTCCAGAAAAGAAGTGGAAAATATTATTAAAAAAGAAGTTGGAAAAAAAGTTGAGATACCGAAGAAAGAAGTTAAGGAAACTGTTAAGGAAGAAGTTAAAAAAATTAAATAGAAATGATTTTTTAGTTTTGAGCGATTCTTAAAAATATTAAATTTTTTCCCTTAATAAATAATCTGTCAACGCAGTTTTGAATAATCCTTTTGGAGGATTTTTATGGTATTTTAATCCGGCAATTTTGAATAATTTTCGTTCATAAAGCATATCTAATAATAGTTTAGAAATATCTTTTTGATTAAAATTTAATTCTTTATCTGCTCTTTCAAGAATTCCATACCATTTGTGTTGAGGAATTAATGACACTCTTTTGATGTTCTGGGCAAGTTCCTCATATCCTTGAAAATCAATTCCTAATTTTAAAGCTGACACTGGAATAGAATTAAACATTTTTATTGCTCCTTTGTATTTTCAGTTGGTTTTTCTTTTGACTTTTCTTTAACTTCTTCTTTTTCTTTTCCCTTGCATTGCTCTGGAAAAACTTCTGCAAGTTTTTTCGTGCCTTGTTTCAAAACATTAAGATTAATCTGCGAAATAGCGTCAGAAATAACTTTCCCCCTCACTGTTTTTCTCAATCTCAATCCTTTGGGTTTGTTTTTAGATAATTTCTTTTTTCCCTCTTTTCTTGGCTTGTTTTTCATTCCCTTTTCATAACTTAATAAAACTTTTTTCAGCCCAATACCTTCCACTTCTTTCACTGCTGTAAATCCTGCTTTATCACTTGCACCAGTTATTTCAAATTCATAACCTGCCAGGTCCGGGAGAATTTCTTTTCCATCTATTTTATCATGAAGTTGTTTTCCTGCCAATCCTTCACTCTCTAATTCCAGATGAAAAGTTTTCCCTGTTTTTTCTGAGATGTTTATTTTAAATGCCATGAATATTTATGATAAAATTGATTTATAAAACTTGTTACTCAACACCATCAATTATTTAAACTTAAAAATATAAAAAATAAAATGGTTGATTTAAATAAAATTAGTCCTGGGGAACAGGCACCGAAAATAATTAATGTTCTAATTGAAATCCCAAAAAATTCCGTGAATAAATATGAGTTGGACAAAGAAACAGGTTTGTTGGCTTTAGACAGACCAATGTTCTCTTCTGTTCATTATCCCGGAGATTATGGGTTTATTCCCCAGACAATGTGGGACGACAACGATCCTATTGATGTTTTGGTTTTAACATCAAAACCAGTTTATCCTCTGACTTTGGCAAAGGTGAGAGTTATTGGGGTTTTAAGGATGATTGATACAGGGGAGAAAGACGATAAAATTATTGGGGTGTATGATTCAGATCCGAGCTTTAAAGAAGTTACTGATATTAGTGAAGTGCGAAAACACAAAATAAAAGAGATAATACATTTTTTTGAAGTCTACAAAGAACTGCAGGGAAAAAAATGCGAGATTACAGAGGTTAAAGGAAGAGAAACTGCATATGAAGATATTAAAAGAGCAATAAAAATGTATAAAGAGATGAAGTGAACTGCAAAAAAGTTTTTTATATCCCTACAAAACAATCTCAAACTCTCCAATTTCTTTTTTTAACAACTCAAAAACCTTGGGGTTAATTTCAACAGTTTGTTTTGATTTTTGTTTTTCAACAGCGTCAGAAACTTCTTTTATATTTGAGTCATCAACTTTATCTGTTAATTTCTTTACATTCTTTCCCTCAATCAAAAAACTTTTTCCATCACAAGTTAATAACTCTGCAATTTTATCCTTGCCATATTTTAATCTCATTCTCCCCTTTTCAAGAGAAATCAAATCTTTTCTCTGCGAGTATTCTATCAAATCATTAATTAAAATAGATGCGTTTTTACGCGCTTCATCAATCTTGTGGGAAGTTGATTTTCCTTTTTTGAATTCTTTTCTTGCTTCAATAATTTTTTTCAAAATTCTCAAATGCTGTGGAGTGAATTTCCCTGTTTTCACAAAATTTTTTTCAAACTCCTGAATAATTTTCTCCTGAGATTTTTTACCGAGCATAACTTTCAATAATTCAAAAACATCTTTGTAGATTTGTTCAATAGTTTTCTCCTGATATCTTTTCTCAATTTTCTCTCGCAATGCTTTAAGTATTTTTAAATATTCTTCTGATTGTTTAACCAACTTATCAATTTCATTCCCGGAAATTTTAAACTTAGAATCATGCTCATAAGATTTAAAGAATTTCACAGCTCTTTCTAATACAAGCATATCTGATTTCTTTAACATTTTTTCCTTGTCTATAAAAATCTTCTGCATCAAAATTGGAGTTTCCTTGGGAGTTGGAGGAGGAGAACCATATAACATTATCATTGCCTGAGAAGGTGTTAAGACCCCATAATAAATATCCATCATAGCGTCGATTAATCTTCGCTCAGCCATTTCTTTTGTCCTTTCAGCAGTTTTCATAAACATATCAATGGCTTCAGGCGAGGGTTTTAATTTACCCATTTTAAGCAAAGCTTTCCAGGGCATAAAAGTTCCTCTGTCATAAATTGGAATACCGTCCCTGATAAAAGTAAACATCACAGGATGTGCATCCTTGACTGCGTCCCAAAAGTCAGTTAGCAAATAAATTTGAGGTTCAAGTTTGTTTTTCACCCCGGCAAGAGCAGATGCCTCAGCAACATACTGGTAAATAATTCCTCTTAACCTTTCTTTTAATTCCAGCCTCGGCATTCGTTTCACGTCGGTGTCATTAATAATCACAAACACATCCACATCTGAAGTTGGGATTGCTTCGCCTCTCACTAAACTCCCGCCAATAACATAACTTACAACATATTTCTCAAACTTTTGCAAGACCAAAGATTTGTGAATCTCGGCCACTCTTAATGCTCCTAAAATTCCCTTGTCATAAAGAGGAAAAGACATTGCTATGGCACTTGTTAATTCAAACTTAGAATCCAGGCAGTTTTCCCAAACATCAACAGGGGTTTTAATCTGAATCCATATTTTTTGTTTATGCCCTGCAGGGTATTTCAAGGACTCTGTTTGTTTTACAATTTCCTGGGTCATTTTTGGAATCTCTTTCACCTTTTCTTCAGGAACAATTACATAAAGCTGCAAGTGTTTCTCAGTTTCTTTTGGAATCTCTTCTTCGTCGATAAATATTTTAATTGCTTGCGGGGGCAAAACACTTATTGATTGAGTATAAGAATATTTCTTTAGAATAAATGATTTAAGTTTCTCAAGTTCTTTCTTAGTTTTCTCCATCTCTTTCTTCATCTTCGTTGGATTCTCAGCCACTGCAGGATTTTTAGCATATTTTCTATCAGTTTGCATTTCAGGAATATCTTGGTTATTTGGTTCCATAATAAAAAATACTTTTTTATACTTATAAATCTTACTACTCTAAACTTACAACAATTAATCTGTTGGCTAAATCCAAAAACTTAAAAGTGCATAACTTTTTATATTTCTAAGATTATGAATAATCTAAAGGTCCGTTAGGCTAATGGTAGACCCTCTCGTTTACACCGAGAAGGCGGAGGTTCGATCCCTCCACGGACCATCGGGATCTCACCAAGGTTTCCCACAGGGATACCCTAAAGGGCACGAGAACCTCTAACGAGGTGACCTTTACGAGGCAGTCCACAAGGGATGACTCAATTTTGTTGAGCCTCGATTCCCGCCATGACTATATTTTTTTAAACCAAGGATTCCATTTCATTTTACGCGTGAGTAGTATAGTGGTTAGTATATGTCGTTGCCAACGATGTGACCCGGGTTCAAGTCCCGGCTCGCGCATAAACCTTCTTAATTTCTAAGTAGTTACAAACAGAAAGTTTTATAAAGTTAAAAGTTTTAATTCTTTCATGAAACCAAAAATAGGAAAATCATATTTAACAGAAATTCCTCATGAAGGAGGAAAACGTAGTTTCCAATATCCTGCATTTAAAGGGAATTATGGAATTGTTGCAGAACAAATTGATTCTAATAGATTAAAAAGACCAAATTCTGCAGAAACAGCTTCATTAGTTTATGATGCTTTTCAAAATCAAGAAGGAAAATATGAGTCAGAAATAATTAAAATTCTAAAAGATAGATGGTTATGGGAATTTACTGGAAATTTGTATCTTCCAAAATCAAATGAAGAAATAAACAACGGAGTTATTTTAGAAACTAATCCTGCAATTACAAATGGAAAATTAGACATGAATAAAAAATCTTTAATTAAAAGATTACAGGATAGTGACTCTTTAGTAAAATTTGTTCCATTTGGATATAAAACAGGAGAACAAACAGGATTTGAATTAATGAAAAATCCTTACATTGTTGCAAGATATGGCGAAGAAGGAGCACAAAAAATTACAGAAGTTGCTTCAGAATATAAAGAGAATCCAAGACTTTGGAGTTTTGATTCTGTTGATGAAGAAAAAACAAGAATATCTGCCTTGGACGATTGGGGGGGCTTCAGCGGCGGGTTGATTATTGATGGCTACTACTGGGGCGACAACGATGTTGGTTGTGCTTTTGGAGTCTTGCAAAGACACTGAAAAAAGCGAGTAAGGTTTTAGAAAAAAATTAGACTTAACAATTTCTTAAATCTTATAAACACATCTTTCTTAAAATAATAAAAGAGATATTTTCAAATGATTTATTATCCAATTATCGGGGCATTGGCTTTAGCAACAGGGACAATTATAGAGAAGACGATTTTAATAAAAAGAAAAGTTAATATTAAACTTTATCAGACCGCGGGGTTTCTTGCGATTGTTTTGGCGATGCTGCCTTTTATTTACTTTTTCTGGAAAATGACTCCTGAAGCATTTGAATTAAAAAACCTGCTGATTTTTTCCCTGGTGATTGTTTTTTCAATTGCCGCAAACCTGTTTGCTTTTTATTCTTTAAAATGGGAAAAAGTTACCAACCTCACCCCAGCAAGAATTCTTGAACCCCTGTTTATTATCCTTTTAGCGATTGGGTTTAGTTATATTTTCGGAGAACAATTATATGAAAGAAATCTTAAAATCATTGTCCCTGCCATAATTGCCGGAGTAGCAATTGCCCTGCCTCACATAAAAAGGAACCATTTAATATTGAATAAATATTTTATTGCAGCAATTATTGGAAGTTTCTTTTTCGCACTTGAATTAGTCATCTCAAGATTAATCCTGGATTTTTATTCTCCAATAAGTTTTTACTTTTTAAGATGCTCTGCAATATTCTTAATTAGTTTTGCCCTGTTCAGACCAAAATTCAGCAACCTAAATACAAAAGTCAGGTTTGAAATTTTGTTAATCGGAATTATCTGGTTTGTTTACAGAGTTGTTGTATATTATGGTTACTTGAACTTAGGAGTTATTTTCACGACACTGATGATAATGCTCGGACCAATATTTGTTTATTTGTTTGCATGGAAATTTCTTGAAGAAAAACTAAACTGGAAAAATATAATTTCTGCTTTGGTCATAGTTGGCTGTGTGTTGTATGGAATTTTGGGTTGAAGGATATTATTCTTCCTATTTCAATAGGTTCAACCTTTGCCAATGGATTCCCTTTACATTCAGATAATGATTTGCTCCCAAATTATACAATTCCTTAGCGCCTTCTAATCCTGAAATGGTAATGTCACTAATTTTTGCATTACTATAATCAAAGTCAAAGTGTTCAGGAAAAAAATATTTTGTTATTTCCCGCAATTCTCTAAAAATACTTTCTTCATCAGAGACAATCACTGGTGTGTGAGATTTATGATTTCCAGCAATCTCCAAACCTTCCACATTTCTTGTTATTCTAATAAGATTTTTTTTCATCTCAATATCCCCCCATCCCAGGCATCCCCCCTGTCATGGAATTCATGCCCCCTGTTTTATCTGTTGAAGCAATAACATCATCAATCCTTAAAATCATAATCGCAACTTCTGACGCAGAATTAATTGCCTGGCTCTTAATCTTATGCGGCTCAATAATTCTGGCTTCTAAAACATTGTCAACTTTGTTAGTAAACAAATTCAATCCTGCGTTTGTTTCTCCGGAATCATGCTTTGACCTCAACTCTGTCAAGACATCAATCGGGTCCATCCCTGCATTTTCTGCAAGTGTGGTCGGTACAAACTCCAAAGCAGATGCAAACTCCTCAACTGCCAACTGCTCTCTTCCACTCAATGTCTGCCCAAAATGCCTTAATCTTCTCGCAAGTTCAATTTCAATTGCACCTCCCCCGGGAACAACCAATCCGGTTTTCAAAGACGACGCAACAACCCCCAACCCGTCTTTAATCGCCCTTTCAATTTCATCAATAACATGTTCTGTGCCGCCGTGAATCAAAATAGTCAGTGCCTTTGGATTTTCACATCCCCGAACATAAGTTAAAACATCCTCGCCATGCTTAATTTCTTCAACAACTTCAGAACTTCCTAATTCAGAAGAATTCAACTCCCCCAGATTGCTCACGATTTTTGCCCCAGTTGCCTTTGACAATTTCTCCATATCACTTCTGGCAACTCTTCGGCACGCATAAATATTTTCTTTTGACAATAAATATTGTGCAAAATCATCAATTGCTTTCTGGCAAAAAATAACACCAGCCCCGGACATTTTAACTTTTTCAACCATGTTTTTTATTGTTTTTTCTTCCTGCTCAATAAAACTCTGCAGCTGCTCAGGAGAAGAAACAGAAATTTTAGTATCTATCTCTGGATTTTTCAACTCCAACCCAAAATCAACCAAGGCAATTTTTGCATTTCTGACAACAACCGGCATATCTCCTGAAACTTTTTCCTTGTCCAAAACAATTCCTGAAATCAACTCAGTATCCTCAATACCGTCGCCCTTTGACTTTTCAATCTTAATATCCTTTAAATCAATTTTTCCATTGTCCTGAATTTGCGTCACAGCTTTGACAATAATCTCTGAGAAGTTTTCCTTCAAACCCTCTGCACCCTTGCCAGTCATTGCAGTCATGGCAATCTGTTTCAACACATCCTTATCCTCAGGAGTAATCCTCAGTGAAATCTCATTTAAAATCTGCTGGCATTTTTCCGCCGCAATCCGATAACCCTTTGCAATCACAGTCGGATGAATCTTCTTGTCCAGCAGTTTCTCTGCATTCTCCAAAAGTTTCCCGGCAATCATCACAACCGTCGTAGTTCCGTCGCCAACCTCTGCATCCTGTGTCTTTGAAATCTCAACCATCATTTTCGCAGCAGGATGCTCAATCTGCATTTCATCTAAAATAGTAACACCGTCGTTAGTGACAACAATATCATTTGTCGGAGAAACAAGCATCTTGTCCATTCCCTTTGGACCCAAAGTCGTTTTCACAATTTCTGAAATCATTTTAGCAGCAAGAATATTATTTCTCTGGGCATCCTTGCCCATTATCCTCTGAATATCTTCTGGCATAAGAACAACTGGTTTTTCTGTCATCTTATTTTAAACTCCTTTTTTTATAATTTATTGCTTCCTGATAAACTTTATCATCTCTAAAAAAAACATAAGAGAATTTAATATTTTTATCCAATAGAACTGCTAAAAATCCTTTTCCTTTTTTATAATGCATAAATAATTTTCCTTTGTTTTCAGGATTGATATGGTTATTTAATTTAAACTCTAATTCTTCAATTTCTGTTTCTTTCTTCCCAAAAAACTTATTTTCAATCATATTAATCTTCTTAAATATGCTTATTTAAATATTGTTATAGTAGAACAAACATAAGTAAAATTTATAAGTCAAATCTTCCTGATATAATCATGAAATCAGTACTAGTTTCAGATATTATGACAAGAGAGCCGGTCACAATTAAATCAGATGCTACTCTTTTAGAATGTGCAAAAAAAATGGTCAGAAAAAAAGTCGGGAGTTTGCTTATTGTCAGCAGAAAAAGCAAAAAAAAGCTTGTGGGGTTTATTTCCCAGCAGGATATTTTATGGGCATTAATAAAAAAATCAAAAAAAGATTTAGCAACAATTAAAGCAATTGATATTTCTCCTAAAAAAATAGCAAAGATACAACCCTCGCGGACAATTGAAGAGGTTATGAGTAAAATGAAAAAACTGAAATTTGAAAGGCTTCCGGTAATTCACCAGGGGGAGCTTGTAGGTGTGGTTACTGTAAAAGATATTTTGAATTTTCATCCGGAATTTTACCCGGAAATTGATGAATTCGCAAGAATCAGAGAAGAAACAGAAAAATTAAAAAGAGTAAAACAGGCAGAAAAAAGAACTGTAATCCGCGATGGAATCTGCGAAGAGTGCGGGAAAAGGGGTATTTTGCAAAGATACAATGGAATGTTAATCTGCGAATCATGCAGCGGTTCTTTGTAGTTTCCGAAGAATATTTAAACAAACTTTTATTCTATATATAAAAGATGGCAGAAAAAGATACAATATTTTCAAGCAGTGTAAAGTATAACGGGGTTTTTTCATTTAAAGATGTCTATAAATTTTGTTATGAGTGGCTTAAAGAAGAAACAGGATTAGATATTTCTGAAGACAAATATAAAGAAAAATTAACTGGTGATTCAAAAAACATAGATGTTGAATGGACTGGAGAAAAAAAAGTTACTGATTATTTTAAGTTTGAAATTAAAGTTGGATTTGAAATCAAGGATTTAACAAAAGTGGAAATTGTCCAGGACAATAGAAAAGTTCAGACAAATAAAGGTGGAGTCAAGATAAGTGTAAAAGGAATTCTTGTCAGGGATTATCAGGGGAAGTTTGAAACAAATGCTTTCCAGAAATTTTTAAGAAGCATCTACGAGAAATGGGTTATTACTTCAAGAATAGACCAGATGGAAGAAGAATTAGTTGGAGGTTGTGATGATTTTTTGGGACAGACAAAAGCTTATTTAGATTTAGAGGGGAAGAAATAAATTTTTTAGAACAACAATATTTTTAAATTAACTAAAAATATATTTCTATGGAAAGTAATATCTATACTTATCTTGAGGCAAAACTTTTAGATTTTGTTGATGATTTAAATGAGAATCTAAATTTACTGGAGAAGTTCAAAAGAAAAAAATATCAAGTTTCTGTGCCATTACTAGATGAGTTTAATAATCATGGGGAAAGTATACACATAACTTATAACACTAATGCAACAAAAAAAATAAAGCGAGATAGGCCACTTATAGCTTCAATAAGAAAAGGAGATGGTAAAGGATTAGATGGAATAATATATAATCACAAAAAGAAAGTAAGAGAACCATTAAAGGAAATAATTCATTCTATTGCCCACAAATACAACATTTCTACAGGAAACCTCTTGTAATCTACTACAGAAATCTTTAAATAGAATTCCCAAGTGTTTTTAAGATGAAGAAAATATTTATTTTGCCAGTGTTTATTATTTTAGTTTTACCGATGGTGCTGGGGATAGGTTTGAGTGTGGAAAAGCAAAGTGAAAATGAAGTTTTAGTCACAGGATTAGACAAGCCAGTTGTGTTTGACCTCAAAGTAAGAAATCTCGGAGAGGCAAATAATTTTGAGTTTTACAATCTTCTTGGATTTAACATGTTCCCTAAAGGCACAGTCCAAATGGGCGAGGGCGAGTCGCAAAATATAGAATTAAAAATTTCTCCTATAGGTGATTTCCCGCACAAAGGAGCTTACACATTTACATATTTCATTAAAGGACAGGCAGGAGGAGAGATTCAGGAAAAATTAACATTTAAAATCGTGGATTTTGAGGACTGCTTTGAAGTGGGTTCTGGCGAAGTCGACTCTGATTCAAACTCACTTGATGTTTATATTCATAACAAGGTTAATTTTAATTTTGGCGAAATAAATGTAAAGTTCTCTTCGGCTTTTTTTGATTTCAAGGAAAAGTTTGAACTTGAACCAAACCAGCGAAAGGATTTTACAGTGCAGTTAAACAAGGATGATTTCAAAAAACTTATGGCAGGGTTTTACACTTTGGACGCCGAGGTTGTTGCAAATGACAAGAAAGCAGATGTCGAAGGAATAATTAAATTTGCAGAGAAGAATTTATTAACTACAACTAAGGAAGATT
>CBDVES010000008.1:0-13841 GCA_965373065.1 uncultured archaeon
AAAACAATTTAAACATGAATATTAATATAAATTATAATATGTCAAAATATAAAGCTGACAATTCTAAACATTGGTATAAACGATGGTGGGCAATCGGTTTATTTATTATTATTGGATTTTATATTGTAGATTCTATTGTAAATGAAACCCCTATAAATAAAATAGATGCAAATTTTAATGTTCCTTCTGTTGAAAATCAAAATAATCAGGTTATTGTGCAACAACCAGAACAAAAAGAAAAAACTTTAACAAAAGAAATAGCTTCAGAAGATAAGACTTTAGAAGAATATCAAATTGGTAAATTTACACGGGATTTTGAATGGGATTATAAGGATTATACTTATCAAATAACTCTTAATCTTTATCCCGAAATTTATCAAATATTCAAACAAAGAGAAAGAACAAGAGATTATGATTTATTCGCTTCTGACTTTTATAGTAAAGAGTATATCAAAACACTAACAGAGGGATTAAGAGATTATGGAAAAGAAAATGAATTAAGTGATGCAGAAATTCCCTATTTTATAATCTCTTTTGTGCAGAATCTCCCTTACACTTCTGACGATGTAACCACTGGATTTGATGAATATCCTAGATTCCCATACGAAACTTTTTACGATAATGGAGGAGATTGTGAAGACACTTCAATATTAGCTTCCGCAATGTTGCACGAACTTGGATAT
This sequence comes from uncultured archaeon, assembly GCA_965373065.1. Lineage (GTDB taxonomy): Archaea > Nanobdellota > Nanobdellia > Pacearchaeales > GW2011-AR1 > JAUWPB01. The sequence continues at coordinate 684 of CBDVES010000008.1, forward strand.
GGGGTGGTTCTTCTACAATTCCCTGGACACATGGCTGTTGGAGTAAAATGTTCTCCATCTGCAGGGCAATCTTACTATTCTTATTATGGAATAGATTATTGTTATTTAGAAACCACTGGACAAAATTGGGATGTTGGGGCTGTTCCACCAAATATAGAAAGTGCTAAAGCAATAGTTAAACCCTTAGTTGAACGCCCTGCGTTAAAGATAGATTTTACTTCAAAATACGAGTATGATTGGAGAGATGTTTATACAAATGTGGATGTGGAAGTAAAAAATCTTGGTTCAGAAACAGCAAAAAATATTAAGATTTATGTTGCTCTTCAAACTACAGATACTAGCAAAGTTTGGGCTCAAATTCAAAGCGATACTTTAGAAATAAATCCAGAAGAAACTTATTCTTACAAAGTAATTAATTTGCATTCATCAACAGGACAACCGTTTAGGATTTATGTTCGTGCTTGGGGAGATAATGTAATCTCTGACGAAGCTGTAAGCGATTGGATTTACTGGGAATAAAAACTACTGCTTCTTAACTTAACGAAACAAAAAACTGCGACAATTTAAAATTATTCATAACAATATCCTGCTATCCCGGAGTTCACTTTAACTCAAAATTTTTGCTTCGCAATGTTGTACTAAAATTCTTAAGAATTGTTGGTTTTCATTAATTGCTTCATAAAAATCCTAACTAATCTAATTTCATCATAAGAAAACTCTCCATTAAAAAAATGATAAGTTGGTGAAAATCTTTCAGTTCCAAATTTTTCAAATGCAAATTTTATTTTTTTAAATTTTTCTTTACAAGGTTTAAGATAATCAATGTTAATTTCTTCTTCACCATCAACAATTTTTTCAATATGATTAACGATTGTTCCTTCTGTAAAACCTTGTTCTTTTGCAATCTCACTTATTAGTAATTTTTTAGCCACACCTTGTTTTGTTTTCTTATATTTATCTGGATTTTCTGTTTTCTCATCCTCTGAAATTTCTCTTTCTCCAATACCATTCTTCTCAACATACTCCTTTATCACCTCTAAAAAAACATCTCCAAAACTTTCTAATGTTGTTTTTCCTACTCCATTTATTTTCAAAAAACTTTCTTTGTTGCATGGAAAATAATATGCCATTTCCTGAAGTGATGCATCGCCAAAAATAACAAAAGCAGGGATACCCCTTTCATCAGCTATTTTCTTTCTTAATATGCGTAATTTTCTAAATAATTCTTTATTATAATCTAAATCTTGTTTAATTTTTTTTGCAATTATTTTTTCTTCTTTTCTTGGTTTTTGAATTTCTATCTTCACTGGTTCTTGCAAAAATTCTCTTGCTTTAAATGTGAGTGAAAGCGTTGGATAATCTCCATTACTTTTTTTAATAAAATCTAAATTAATCAGAGAAGAAATAATTTCCTTTAACTCGTCGTCTGAAAAATCCTTTTCAATTCCAAAAACAAAGAATTTCTTGTGCCAGTCTTTCACGCTTTGTTTTCCTTTTAAAACTTTAATTATATAATTTGTTCCAAAAAAACCTCCAGTTAAATCAATGCATGACAAAATGTTTTGCGTAATTTTTGTGGCATTAAAAAGTTCTTTTTGAGTTAAACAAATATCACATGCATTGCATTTTTCATTTGAAAATTCTTCTCCAAAATAATTCAAAATATATTTTTTTCTGCAGGTCAAGGATTCAGCATAATCAATCATCTCTTTTAACTTTGCTTTTTGATGCTCGCGGGTTTTTTCATTTTCAATTTGATTAATAAAAAAGTCGTGTTTTCTCCTGTCCCCTGATGCATAAAACATTACACAATCGCTTTTTAGCCCGTCCCTGCCTGCTCTTCCGATTTCCTGATAATATCCTTCAATAGTTTTTGGGAATGTGCAGTGAACTACCATTCTCACATTTGGCTTATCAATTCCCATCCCAAAAGCAATAGTTGCAGTAATAATTTGCACATTATCTTTTATGAACAGTTCCTGATTTTTTTTCCTTGTTTTATCATTTAATCCTGCATGATAAAAAACCGCCTTATATCCTTGGTTAATTAAATCGCCTGCCATTTTCTCTGTTTCTCTACGCGAAAAGCAATAAATTATTACTGATTCGTTCTCATGTTTTTTTAGCAATTCCAAAATTTTATCAAACGAGTTCTTTTTTTTCATGACAATAAGATTGAGATTCTCCCTGTTGCAACTTGAAACAAAAATTTTTGGATTATTTAAAGAAAGCTGATTTATTATATCTTCTCTGACTTTTTTTGTTGCCGTGGCTGTTAAAGCCGCTATTGGAATTTTGGGAAACATTATTCTTAAATTTTTTAAATTTCTATAATCTGGACGAAACTCATGCCCCCATTCAGAAATACAATGAGCTTCATCAACTGCAATCAAGCTTAGATTAAGTGTCTTTAAAAATTTCTTAAAACTGTCTTGCGCCAATCTTTCCGGTGCAACATAAAGAATTTTTATTTCTCCCTGGTAAATTTTATACTGGATTTCTATAATGTCAGTGTATGATAAGGATGAATTAATAAACTCTGCAGAAATACCATTTGCTTTGAGGCCATCAACCTGATCTTTCATAAGTGCAATTAGCGGGGAGATAACCAATGTAAGCCCCTGAAATTTTAATGCAGGAAATTGATAGCAAAGAGATTTTCCCCCTCCTGTAGGCATGTGGATAAATGTGTCTTGGTTTTGCAAAATACTATTTATGATTTCTAATTGCATTGGCTTAAAATCATCATAACCAAAATAAGCTTTAAGAAGATTTTTCATTTTTATTAATCATCAACAACATTTAAATATCTAATGATTTATTTAATTAAAATGAGGTTGAACATTCTTTTCGGAGGTGAGGCAGGGCAAGGTGTAAATATTCTCGCAGATATTTCAGGAGAAGCACTTGTAAAGCAGGGTTATTATGTTTTTTCTTCTCGGGATTATCAATCTTTAATTAGAGGGGGGCATAATTTTAATGTCTTAACTTTTTCAGATAAACCAGTTTACAGCAACGACAGCAAGATAGATATTTTGGTCGCACTTGATGAAAATACTAAAGAGATTCATAAAAAAGATTTAATAAAAAATGGAATAATTTTAGACGGCAAACATGAGAACATGTATTTTGCAGGAGAATTATTTAAGATGCTTGGAATGGATTTTAAAATACTTGAAAATGAATTTAAAAAACTTAAGAAAAGATTTAAAGAAAATATTAAAAATGCACAGCAAGGATATGAAACCTCAGAAAAGAAATTTGATTTATCGTCGGCTTCAAAGAACCAAACTTATTTTGCAAACTCAAGCCAGACAGTTGCCGAAGGTGCGATAAAATCCAAGCTTGATTTTTATTATGCTTACCCTATGACTCCTGCCACTCCTGTTTTTGTTGAACTGGTAAAACAGCAAGTCAAAAATAAATTGCGAACTTTTGAATTAGAAAATGAGATTTCTGTAATCAATGCCGCTGTTGGGAGTTCTATTACCGGAGCAAAAACAATGGTCGGTACTTCTGGCGGGGGATTTGATTTAATGACAGAAACATTGAGTTTAATTGGTATTGCAAATATTCCAATGGTAATTTATCTGGCACAGAGGCACGGACCTGCAACAGGAGCAGCAACTTATACTGGTCAGGAAGACCTTAACACAGCAAGACATGCCGGGCACGGAGAATTCCCAAAACTCGTTGTCGCCGGAGGCGACCCAACAGAATTAGAAGAATTAACAAGCCAGGCATTTTATTTCTCACAAAAATACAAAATACTTTCAATAATATTAAGCGACAAACATTTGGCAGAGAGTACATACACCCTGACAGACAAAGCTAAAATTACGGCTTCGTTAAAATCAACTAAGTTAGCAAGATATAATAGTAAAGAAGCTGACAAAAACAATAGTGCTACATCAAAAGCCGAAATAATAAAAGCAAATGTGGAAAAGAGACTGCAAAAGATTGCAGATATAACAAAAGAAGCAAAAAAATTTAAGATGTATAAAGTTTGTGGAAACAAAAATTCAAAAAATGTAATTGTAAGCTGGGGAAGTCCAAAAGGAGCAATTCTCGACGCTATGAAAGATTTAGATTGTAAATTTGTCCAAATAATTTATATTGAACCTTTCCCACAAGAAGTTAAAAAAGAATTAGAAGGCAAAAATTTAATTTTAGTGGAAAATAATTCAACAGCACAATTAGGAATTTTGATTGCAGAAAAAACAGGGATTTTTATTAAAGATAAAAATAAAATTTTAAGATATGACGGAAGACCTTTTTTGTGTGATGAGTTGAGAGAGGAGATAAAAAAAAGAATAAGGAGGAGGAGATGAAAAATAATTCAAAACTAAATTATATTGCCGGAATAATCTTTTTACTGATAGGAATCTATCTTTCAATATTTCAAAAAGAGCCCCACTTTTATACATTTTTCTCAGTTGGAGCATGCCTTATTTTATTTCAATACCAGAAATCAAATTTCAAAAAATCTTTGTTTAAGAATTGGAAAACTAAACAATATGTTTTATTTGGGTTTTTAATAATAAGTACTTCAATCATAATTGACCAGATAGGATTATCTTTAGGATATTGGGAATATCAATATGAAACTTTGTTTGATGAAATTTTAAAATATTTTTTTGAATGGGGTGTAGCACTAACATACTTTATGTTAATTTTTATAATAGGGATAAATAAATTCAAAAGTAAATTAAATAAAAACTTCTCAATTATATTATCTTTATTAATATTTGTTAGCTTAACAGGATTATTTACAGAGTATGTTAATCATTTTTCTAATTCATGGATTATTTTAAAGATGCCATTAATAAATTATAAAATTGGAGGATTTTTTGTATTTTTCCAAACAATATGTTATTGGTTAATGGCAATAATTCCTTTGATAATTTATAAAGGAGTAAATAAACTAAAATGAACATAGCAACTAAAACAAAGCCAACATGGTGTCCTGGATGTTTTAATTTCCAGATACTTGCAGGTGTGAAAAAAGTTCTTGAGGAGAAAATTAAATCAGAAAAACACAGGCAAAAATATGCTATTGTTTCTGGCATAGGTTGCCATGCAAAGATTTTTGATTATTTGAATTTAAATGGGCTCAACACTTTGCACGGAAGAGTTTTACCGACATGCCTTGGAATGAAAATCGCGAGACCAGATTTAAAAGTTATTGGTTTTTCCGGAGACGGCGACGCTTATGCAGAGGGCATGGAACATTTAATTCACGCTGCGCGATATAATTCTAATTTTAAATACCTTGTTCACAATAATCAGGTTTTTGCTTTGACAGTTGGACAGCCAACACCAACAACAGAGTTAGGGTTTAAAGACAAGACCACACCTTTTGGGGTTAATGTTTATCCTCTTAATCCAATTAAAGTAATGCTCGCCTCTGGAGCAAGTTTTGTTGCAAGAGTTTTTGCAGATTCTAAGCAAGTTGAGTGGGTTTTAAAACAAGCACTAAAACATAAAGGATTTGCATTTATTGAAGTCCTACAACCCTGCCTTATTTTCCATCCCCATAAAATTTATAAAGAACATTTTTATATGTTAGAAGATACTAAACATAATAAAACTAACTTTATGGATGCAATGAAAAAAGCCGAAGAATTTGATTATAATGTAGTTAAAAAAATTCCTTTAGGAATCTTTTATCAAACTCAAAAACCTGTTTTTGAAGACCAGATTAAAAAACAAAAAATTAAGAAAAAATGATTCCAAATCAAAAAAAATGTTGGAAATGTTATGAACAATTTCAAGAAGATGGAATTTTTAATTATGATTGCCCACAATATAATTCCACAACAATTTTAATGAATCGGGATTTTGGAGACAAATGTCCTTGGATTGATGTTATTGAACAAGACATAAAAAGATTAAAAAATGGACATGCTTATTTAATTCAGTTTAGTATTGTCAGAAAAAAACATAGACAATATAGACAATCTATTGAAAGAGTGGTTACTTAGAAATCTTCCAAAGAAGATTAAAACATTCTTAATAAATAATTTATTTTATCATATACCTCTAACTAAGAAGTAGTAACAAATAGAAAGATTTAAATAGAACTAATTATTTAGCAAGATATGAAAACAAAAGTTATAGCATTAGATGTATATGGAACTATGCTTTCCACAATCGGAAAAGGGCGGTCAAAAAGAAAGGGATTAGATTTATTACTAAAAAGGTTTAAAGATAGAGGATTAACTTTGTGTACTTGTTCTGATGCTAATACTTATAATATAAAAAAGGATTTATCCGAATCAGGCGTGGATTTAAAATATTTTGATGAGTATTTTAAAATGCCAAGGCAACAAGGGGATTTCACTAAACAACCTAAAAATTTCAATCCTATATTAAAACACTATGATTTAACTCCAAAAGAATTATTAGTTATAGGCGACAGAAAAGAAAGAGATATTATTCCTGCTCAAAAATTAGGGTGTGATGCAATCCTTGTTCCAGAATATTATGGAAAAAATGACAATGACTTTGATATAAATGATATTGAGGTTCCCTAAATGAAAATAATATTCATCAGAGGGGTTCCAGGAACAGGAAAAACTACTATCGCTAAAATTTTAGGAAAAATAATTCCTAATTCTCAAGTTATCTATGTTGATGAATTCAAGATTAAAGAAATGAAAAAAGGCAGGAGTTTTGAAGAATCACAAAAAATTGCTTATGAAAAAACTTTCAAAAGACTACATTTATTGCACAAACAAAAGAAAAATTATATTATATTAGAAGAACTAATTTGTGAGAAAGATTTTCTTAATGGATTAATTGAATTTTTAAACAAAACAAAATCTTATTCTTATTGGTTCAGACTCTTGAGACCTCTTGATAAACTTTTAAAAATTGAATCTTACAGGACAAGAAAACTAAAGAATACTAAGGGAGATTTGTTTAAATTAAAGCAAGACATAGAATCTCTAAAAATCAAAAATGAATATTTAATAAAAAATGATAATCTTGCTTTAACAATTAAAAAAATTCTAAATGTTGTTTGTTAACTCCCAAACATATAATCGCTGCTCCCGACCTCACTCGGTATTGATATCTTAAATTTGCCCTTCGTGAAATCACTCGTCAAAAAAGTTTTTCTCACTAATTTCAAATATATATAATCGTTCGAAAAACAAATTCCTTTTTCCTAATAATTTTTTTTGATAATTCTGCCAATTAATTCCTTTAGTTAAACTGCTTGTTACCAAAAATATTTTTGTATTTTCTTTTAAATGTTTTTTCGCATGTTTTAAAAATTTGTTGATTATTTCACTTCCTTTTTTTCCTCCAGTTGTTGCAAGACGGGAATTTTTTGGTTCTTTTTTATCTTCAGGAAGATAGGGAGGATTGAAAATTATTATGTCAAATTTTCCTTTTATATTAGAAAACAAATCTGACTGAACACAATTAAACCCAAGTTTTTTGCAATGCTTAACTGCTTTTATATTAATGTCACATGAAAAAATATTTTGTTTTTTGATTCCTGCTTCAATAGCAGTTTGTAAATGTATTCCTGAACCTGCACCTATTTCTAAAAAAGTTAAATTTGGATTTTTACTTAAAAATTTTAAAAGCTTTTCTAAAATGATTTTTGACAAAAGATAAGAATCTTCTTTAGGCAAATAAATCTCCTGCATTTTAAACAAAAAGCCTGTTCAAAAAATTCGTTACTTCTGATTTAAATACAAAAACACTGGTTAAAGACCCGAGCAAAACAATCAGCACAAAAACCAAAAACCCAAAAACAACTTTGTCTTTTGTCTGCACAATATTTTGATTATAATTAGAAACCTGCTGCACTGGCTTTTGAACAGCAGTTTGCATTTGAGGTTTACCATAATTTGATACTCTTTGTCTGGGCTTAATTGGAGCAGGGCTTGTTTTCGGCTTAGGTGCAAGTTTCCTTGGTTGCTGAGGCATCACAGGCTGAAATCCTTGTTTCACAGCTCTTGCAGATTCTTCAATTTCTGCTTTATTATAACCTGCATTATAAAAACTAATCATGGCCTGTTTAAGAGATTCTCCTTTAGTCAAAGCCAGTTTCAGTCCTCCAAAAATATCTGCACGAATCATTTTAAATTTAATGTTTGACCATCCTGCATTAGATGAACTTCTTTGCCAACCTGATAGCCCATCTCTTTTGCAAGTTCAATCATAGGAATAAGTTGTTGAGTTGAACCATGGGCAGGAATTATGTTTTGTGGTTTTACTATGGAAAGCAAGTCTCTTAAATCTTCCCGTCCCCCATGACCTGAAACATGCACCTCGTCAAACAATCGCACCCCTGTTTTTTTTAATCTCTTGTCCATGTTCCGCTTGTTTGCTTCATTTACTGGTGTTGGGATTGTCTTTGAAGAAAAAATTATATTATCGTTTCGTCTAAATTCAAAAGGCAATTTATTTCGAGAAAGCCTGTCCAAAATACTCCCTGGCTCACCCTGGTGCCCTGTGCAAATCACCAAAGACCTCTTTCGATTTTTACTTACTTTTTTCAAAATCGATTCCACCTGCTTTTTGTAACTTCCAATAAAAATGTTTTTATAAAAAGGACACATGTTAACTTCTTTTGCAGCATTGATATACTTGCTCATACTTCTCCCAATCACATAAACTTTTCTGTTAAGCTTTTTCCCAAACTCAACAATGCTTTTTAACCTTGCAATGTGTGAAGAAAAAGTCGTGACAAAAATAGCAGCATTCTCATTGTTTATAGTCAGTAAAACTTCTTCCAGCAAAGCTCTGGCAATCTTTTCACTTGGTGTTTTTTTATCATGTCCTGAATAAAGTGAATCTACAATCAGGGCTTTCACCCCCTGCTTTGCAATTCTTTTCAGTGCGTCATAATTTGGTGGCAATCCAAGAACCGGGGTGTTATCTAATTTGAAATCATTTGCATAAAGCACAATTCCCTCTGGAGTATGCAATGCCATCATAGATGTCTGAATAGTTGAATGCGTGGCGTTAATAAACTCAACTTTGTAACTCCTATTTTTCCCTTTAATCATAAAAGAAGAATTCGGGTTTACTACTTTTATTTTATTGGGAATTGTTATTTTATCATCTTTCATAATTTTTTTCAACACAGCAATTGTAAAAGGTGTGCCTATAATATCAGCGTGGTAATTACGGGCAATATAAGGAATGGCTCCGATGTGGTCCAGATGTGCGTGCCCCAAAAGAATTGCCCTGACTTTATTTCTCAAGCCAAGTTTGTCCAGAATTAAATCATCAGGCAACGCGCCAATGCTTCTTAATTTTTTTTCAGAATAAGTTGTTTGTTGCTCTTCCTCTTCCTGGAGTTCAATCACAGCAGGCAGATAAATCCCAGCGTCAAATATAATCACATCCTCGCCTGTCTTAACTGCAGTCATGTTTTTTCCGACTTCATTAAATCCCCCAATAGTAAAAATTTCCATGTTGATTATTTCCTCTTTTATAATTATTAGAATTCTTAGTTTAAAAATGTTTTAGAAAAGACTTTGTGGTTTTTTGGGTTAATAGAAATATTTCTTTCCTCTATTTAAAACATAATTTGTAATTTTATCCAAAAAAGTCGCTTCTTTCCAAAAATAATTCCCTTGATTGTCTTTAGAAAATACACAAGTGCCTTTTTCATCTATCTGAAGAAATCTCCTTTTCACCATTGAATCTGCTTCTTGTTCACATAATGTTTTCAATTTTTTGTCAGTTATACGCCTTTCTTTAAAAATTTCTTCAATATTTTTCTTTACCTCTTTTGTTTCAAATGCAAAATTTACAAGAACTTCTTGCTGTGCAAAATCTTTCATAGTTCCGCCAATCATCATTCCCATGAAATTTTTTAATAGTTAAACTATTTAAAGGTTGCTGTTCTTTTTTATTTTGAATGAAACCACTTAAACCATCTGCTCGTGAAAATAAAAGATATCTTTTGGTCAGAGGGAAAAATCTGAAGAGCAATATTGAAAAGGCAATTTTAGATTTTGTCGGAGTTTTGGGAATGTCAAAAACTGGATTGGGCTGGATTAAGAGTGGGAAAGATTCTGTGATTATTTCTGTAAATCGCGAGATGCTGGATTCTGTGAGAGCGTCGCTGTGTGTGTGGCATGAGAAGATGAGTGTGGAAAAAGTTAGCGGGACTTTGAGAGGATTGGGGAGGAAATGAGATGAATATTAAGTATCCTAAGCATGCTAAAAAAAGAATGAAACAAAGAGGAATAGAAGAATGGGAAGTTGAACACTTAATAAAATATCCTTCTTATGTTAAAAAAACATTTGAAGAAAGAAAAGAAGCAATAGGTGAAATCCGGGACAGAAAGGTTAAGATAGTATTTATTGAAATGGAAAATTATATAAGGATAATAACTGTTATATAAAAATGAAAATTGAATATGATAAAGAAGCAGATGCAGCTTATATATATTTAGTTGAAAGTATAGGAAAGGGAGAAGCAGTGAAAACCATAGAACTAAATCAAAATATAATTCTTGATTTTGATAAACAAGGAAAATTATTAGGAATAGAAGTTCTTGATGCAAGTAAAACATTAAATAAAGAATCTATCCCTCAAATTCAAATTAATTAATTGCTAATGTATTAAAGAGGGGAGAAGTTCTTCTTTGAGTTGTTGAAATCTGAAGATAGAAAAGAATAAAAAGGGGAAATATTAAGAGGATTTATGGAAGAAAGTATAAATTTAATTACTCCAAAAAAAATTAATTTGTTAAACCATCCAACCTTAAATGAGAAATGGATTCAAGATATTATCGCAGAGAACCCTTCTATTTTAGGTTTAGGGGATTTAATTCTAAAAGATAAAGAGAGAATTCATCCTAAAGCAGGAAGGCTTGATTTATTGCTTCAAGACTCTGAATCTGATAGAAGATATGAAGTGGAACTTCAACTTGGGAAGGTTGATGAAAGCCATATCATTAGAACAATTGAATATTGGGATATAGAAAAGAAAAGATATCCTAATTATGACCATTGTGCTGTTATTATTGCAGAAGATATAACTAATAGATTCTTGAATGTAATAAGTCTCCTTAATGGAAATATTCCTTTAATCGTCATAAAAATGGAGGCACACAAACATCAAAATAATTATTGGCTTACTTTTACAGTAGTTTTAAATGAGGTTCGTTTGGGTTTGGATGAAGAAGATGAAGTAAAAGAAGTAACTGATAGAAGTTATTGGGAAAAAAGAGGAACTCCAGAAACTGTTTCGTTAGCAGATAAATTACTTAATATGATAAAAGAATTTGATAATGAATATGAATTAAAATATAATAAATTTTACATTGGTTTAGCAAAAAATGGACAACCAGATAATTTTGTAATTTTTCGTCCTAAAAAAACAAATACCACAATGGAGATAAGATTAGAACAATCGGAAGAAATTGACAAGTTAATTGAAAATGCTGGACTTGACTTAATGGAATATGATAAAAAATGGAATAGATATAGAATAAGAATCTCAGAAAGAGATTTATCTGAGAACAAACTTTTAATTGTAGATTTATTGAGAAGGGCTTCGGGAAGAATGCCTGAAACCAAACAAGAAATTTCTCCATCCCAGATTTTCCCCCACCCAAAAAACTTATAAATGCTTTATTTCTTTAAAGTTTGTAAGAGAAAATAAGAAACTAAATATTATAAAATTCTCTAAAAATATAAGATGGATATGCCAATAGATATGCAACATCAGGCAATGGGCTATGACAGAACAGCGACGATGTTTTCGCCGGAGGGTCATTTGCTTCAGGTAGAATATGCCGAGAAGACAGTCAGACTTGGGGTCTCAAGCATGGGGATGGTTTGTTCTGATGGGGTTTTTATTATAGCAGATAAAAGAATAGCAGATAAATTAATAGTTCAAAAATCTACATCAAGAATCCATGAAATTGACTCTCATATGATTGCAAGTACTGCCGGGATTACTTCTGACGCAAGAGTTTTAATTGAAAGAGCGCAAGTGTTGGCTCAACAGCACAGGATAACTTATGACTCTGCAATTGAACCAGAACTTGTAATAAAAGAAATCTCAAACATAAAACAATATTTTACCCAGATTGGCGGGGCAAGACCTTTTGCAGTATCTATGATGGTTGCAGGAATAAACAGAAAAAAAATAGAACTATTTACCAGCGATGTAACAGGGAGTTATTTTTCGTATAGTGCGAACGCCATCGGCGAAAACGACGAAAAAATAAAAGCAAAATTAAGGGAAAAATACAAGAAAGATTTAACAATCAGCAAGGGAGTCAAACTTGCTTTAGAAATATTCAAAGAAATTCAGGGAAAAGATTTTGATATTAGCAGGTTTGAATTAGCTTACATTAAAAAAGATAAAACAAAATTTGACGGAGCTGAAGGAGAAAAATTAAAGGAGTTTTTGAAATGAATACAATTGCAAGAATTACTAAAGCAGGAAAACATTTCGAGATAATGGTAGATTTAGATGAAGCACTGAAGTTTAAAAAAGGCGAAACCTCGTCAATAGATGCTGAGACAGACAAGATTTTTACTGATTCAAAAAAAGGTCAGGTTGCATCAAGTTCTGATTTGCAGGAAGCATTTGGAACAACAGATGTTCAGGAAATAATAGAAAAAATTGTGAAGAGCGGGGAAGTTCAGACAACTCAGGAGCACAGAGATGAAGCAAAAGACAAAAAGTTTAAACAAGTTATTGATTTTTTAGCATGTAATGCTGTTGACCCACAAACAGGAAATCCTCATTCGCCTGACAGAATTAAAAATGCCCTGGAACAATCCAGAGTTAACATAAAAAATATGCCAATAGAAAATCAAATCAAAGAGATTGTGGAAGAAATAAGCAAGGTGATTCCAATTAAAATTGAAACAAAAAAAGTCAAGGCAATTATCCCTGCAATTCACACAGGGAAAGTTTATGGAATAATAAACCAGTTCAAGGAAAAAGAAAACTGGCTTGACAACGGGGATTTAGAAGTTTTTGTAAATGTGCCTGCAGGAATAATTATGGATTTTTATGATAAACTAAATTCAATAACACAAGGAAGTGTTTTGACTGAGGAAATAAAACAAGAATAAAATGACAAGAAAAATAATAATACCTGGTGAAGTGATTGTGAAAGGAGAAGATTATTTGCCCGGGGAAGGAACAGAAAAACAAGG